>NZ_KV824702.1:0-4725 GCF_001816045.1 Kytococcus sp. HMSC28H12 | reverse complement strand
CGCGCGCCGCGCCCTGGAGGGCCTGGTGGCCGAGCGCCTGGAGGCCCGTGCGGCCGCCCGTGCCGCCAAGGACTTCGCCGCGGCCGACGCGGTCCGCGACCAGCTGGCCGCCCTCGGCATCGTGGTGGAGGACGGCCCGCAGGGTGCCACCTGGGACCTGACGACCACCAAGGAGGCCTGACCGTGCGAGGCAACTCGTCGCGCCGTGGAGCGGTGCGCAAGGACAACAAGAAGGGCATGCAGGTCGGGTCCGGCGGGCACCGCCGCAAGGGCCTGCGGGGCAAGGGCCCCACGCCCAGGGCCGAGGACCGCGAGTACCACCCGGCGGCCAAGCGCGCCCGGCGGCTGGCCAAGGCCGCCGGCCCGCAGCGTCCGAGCCGCAGCAAGGCCCGTAGCGGCAAGGACTCCACGGAGCTGGTGATCGGCCGCAACGCGGTGCTCGAGGCGCTGCGCACCGCGGTGCCGGCCACGCACCTCTACGTGGCGTCCACCATCGACTCCGACGACCGCGTCAAGGAGGCGCTGCGCCTGGCCTCCGAGCGGGGCCTGCCGATGCTGGAGGCCGGCCGCCCGGAGCTGGACCGCCTCTCCGACGGCGAGGTGCACCAGGGCCTGGTGCTGCAGGTGCCGCCGTACGAGTACCCGGACCTGGAGGACCTGCTCGACCGGACCGCGGACGTCACGCCGCTGTTCGTGGCCCTGGACGGCATCACCGACCCGCGCAACCTGGGCGCCATCATCCGCTCGGCGGCGGCCTTCGGGGCGCACGGCGTGATCGTGCCCGAGCGTCGCTCGGCCGGCGTCACCGCCGCGGCCTGGCGCACCTCGGCCGGCGCGGCCGCGCGCCTTCCCGTGGCCCGCGTGACCAATCTCAACCGCGCGCTGCAGGACCTGCGCTCGCAGGGCGTGTTCGTGGTGGGCCTGGACGCCGACGGTGACGTGGACCTCCCCGGCCTGCCGCTGGCCCCGGACCCGCTGGTGGTCGTGGTGGGCTCGGAGGGCAAGGGGCTCTCCCGCCTCACCCGTGAGCTGTGCGACCAGGTCGTCAACATCCCGATGTCGGGGCTCACTGAGTCGCTCAACGCCGGCACCGCCGCCGCGGTCACCCTGTACGAGATCTCCCGCGAGCGCGCGCGGATCGCCGCGGAGGGCGCCGAGGGCTGACGGCCCGCGCCGCCCGGCCTGCTCAGACCGGGCGCGCCGCCTCGGTGGCCTCGCGCGCGTCGGCCAGCTCGGTGAGCAGCTGCGCCACGTCCTCGATGCCGTCCACGCGCGAGGTGGCGGCGCTGGCCCCCTCGCCCACCTTGACGAGCACGGCCGCGGCCTCGCCGTCGAAGGCGCGGAAGACCGTCTCGTCGGTGACGTCGTCGCCGGCGAACCACAGGGTGTGGCCGGGGGTGCGGTCGCGGTGGCTGCGGCGGCGGAAGCGGTCCGCGCCCAGGGAGTCGATGAGGGTGCGCAGCGCGGCCCCCTTGGTGGTGCGCAGCACGCTGAGCTCCAGCACGTTCTTGCCCACCATGACCTGCACGCCGCACCGCTTGCCGAGCCGGCGTGCCGCGGCGCGGGCCTCCAGGGCCACCTCGGGGGAGGCCTGCCGGGTGTGCACCACCACGCCGGCGAACTTCTCCTCCAGGGTGGTGCCGGGCAGCTCGGCCACCAGGCCGCGCCCGCCGGTCACGAGCATCTCCCGCTGGGCGGCCTCGTCCTCGTCGAGGCCCGCCGGGGCGTCGTGGCCCACCTGCCACCGCTGGCCACCGTGGGAGCCGAGCAGCGAGACCCCCTCGGCCGGCCCGAGCCCGCTGAGCTGCTGCAGGGTGGCCACGTCGCGGCCGCTGACGAGCACCACCTCGGTGCCGGGCAGGGCGGCCAGCCGGCGCAGGGCGGCGACGGCACCGGGGTGCGGCCGGACCGCCATCGGGTCGTCGTGGAAGGGGGCCAGGGTGCCGTCGAAGTCGGTGGCCACCACCAGCCACGGGGAGCGGCCCAGGTGGGACTGGTCCGGGGCGGGCTGGTCGGTGCGGCCGGTGGTCACTCGGTCTCCTCGGCGTCGGCGATCACGGCGGGCTCGGGCTCGCCGGCCGGCGGCAGGTCGGGGGCGTGCTCCAGGGCCAGCAGGAAGTCGCGGCTCCAGGTGTGCACGTCCTTGTCCAGAACCACCTCGCGCAGGGCGGCCATGCGGCGCCGCTTCTCGTCCTCGTCGTCGGTGATGGCGCGCAGCAGGGTCTGCTTGAGGCCCTCGACGTCGTGCGGGTTGCACAGGTAGGCCTCGCCCAGCTCCTCGGCCGCCCCGGTGAACTCGCTGAGCACCAGGGCGCCCCCGCCGTCCACCTGGCAGGCCACGTACTCCTTGGCCACGAGGTTCATGCCGTCGCGCAGCGGGGTCACGAGCATCACGTCAGCGGCCAGGAAGAGCGCGGCCATGTCCTGGCGGGGGTGCGAGCGGTGGATGTAGTGGATGGCGGTGGTGCCCAGGGGGGAGAAGTCCCCGTTGAGGTGCCCCACGGTGCCCTCCACCTGCTCGCGGAGGTTGCGGTAGGCCTCCACCCGCTCCCGGCTGGGGGTGGCGATCTGCACGAAGGTGGTCTCCGGCGGGGCCACGCTCCCCTCGGCCAGCAGCTCGCCGAAGGCCTTGAGGCGGTGGCGGATGCCCTTGGTGTAGTCGAGGCGGTCGATGCCGAGGACGAGGGTCCGCGGGTTGCCGAGCGAGGCGCGCAGCTCGGCCGCGCGCTCCCGGACGGCCTCGGTGCGGGCCATCCGGTCGAGCTGCTGGGAGTCCACGCTGATGGGCACGGCGGCGGTGCGGACCTGGCGGCCGTCCTCCTCGGCGAGCGTGAGCACCTCGCCCTCCAGGGTCACCCCGGCCAGCCGCGCCGCGGACCGTCGGAAGTTCGCGGCGTCGTCCGCGCGCTGGAAGCCCAGGAAGTCGGCGCCGAGCAGCCCGCGCAGGATGTGCCGACGCCACGGCAGCTGGGCGAACAGCTCCACCGGGGGGAAGGGGATGTGGTTGAACCAGCCGATGCGCAGGTCCGGGCGCAGGTCCCGCAGCAGCTGGGGGACGAGCTGCAACTGGTAGTCCTGCACCCACACCGTGGCGCCGGGAGCGGCCACCTCCGCGGCCGCGCGGGCGAAGCGTTCGTTGACCGTGCGGTAGCTCCTCCACCACTCGCGGTGGAAGGTGGCCGAGACGATGACGTCGTGGTAGATCGGCCAGATGGTGTCGTTGCAGAAGCCCTCGTAGTAGTCGCGGACCTCGTCGGCCGAGAGCGGCACCGGGTGCAGGTGGATGTCGTCGTCGTCGAACGGAGCCGGCGCGTCCCCGGCCTCCCCGGCCCATCCCACCCAGGCGCCGTCGGCCACGCGCATCACGGCCTCCATGGCGGTGACCAGCCCGCCGGGCGAGGTGCGCCACTGGGTGGTGCCGTCGGCGTCCACCACACGGTCCACGGGGAGGCGGTTGGCCACCACCACGAAGTCGAAGGTCTCCGGGCTTCCGGCCTGGCTCTCGGGTGCGTTCACGTCGTCCTCCCGCTGGGTCGGGACCGACCCTCGCGCTCACCTCACCACACGGTGGTGGGGCCCGCAAACGCCCGGACGCTCCGTCGCTGGTTGCACGGGCCGGCGGGGTCCCGGCGCCTACCCTCGGGGCATGGAGATCACGCAGGTGGGCCCGTACCGTCTGGAGGAGCGGCTGGGGCACGGCGGCATGGGCACGGTGCACCGGGCGACCGACGCCGCGGGCCGGTCCGTGGCGGTCAAGGTGCTCCACCCGCACATCGCCTTCGACACCGCGGCGCGCACCCGGCTGGAGCGTGAGGTCTCCACCCTGGCGCGGGTGCGCCACCCTCGCGTGGCCAGCTTCCTGGACGCCGACGTGGAGGCGCCCACCCCCTACATCGTCACCGAGTTCGTGGACGGCCTGCCGCTGGACGAGCACGTGGCCACCCACGGGCCGCTCGACGACGGCGCCCTGCGGCGCTTCACCGCGGGGGTGCACGAGGCGCTGCGGGCCATCCACGAGGTGGGTGTGGTGCACCGGGACCTCAAGCCGGGCAACGTGATGGTGGACCGCGCCGGCGAGCCCGTCATCATCGACTTCGGCATCGCCCACATCGGGGACGAGAGCCGCCTGACCGCCACCGGGCTGGTCATGGGCACCCCGGGCTACCTGGCGCCGGAGCTGGTCGAGGGCGGGCACCCGACGGTGGCCACGGACTGGTGGGGGCTCGGTGCGGTGCTGGCCTTCGCCTCGATGGGGCGCAACCCCTACGGCGGGGGACCGAGCGAGGCGATCCTGGCCCGCATCCGCCGCGGCGAGCACGACCTGCGCTCGATGGACGGGGCCTGGCGGCCGCTGGCCGAGGCCTGCCTGGCGGTGGACCCGTCCGCGCGCCCCACGGCCGCCGAGGTGCGGGAGGTGGTCGAGAACGGTGGGGGTGCACTGCCGGTGCGTCGGGAGACGCAGCCGCTGGGGGTCCAGGCCGGGCCGCCCGGGGAGGACCCCGGAGCCACCCAGCCGGTCGGTCACGACCCCGCTGCCACCCGGGCGGTCCCGGGAGCGGGTGCGTGGGCGAGTCCCGCGCACGCGCCGGCGGACGCGACCCGTCCGGTCGAGCGCACCCCCACCCGGGAGATCCCGCGCTCGGCGGTCTCGCGGCGTGACGAGAGCGTGCTGCAGCCCCCGCCGCAGCACCGTGCCCAGCCGGCCGGCACCCTGCGCGAGCCCGA
>NZ_KV824701.1:0-1535 GCF_001816045.1 Kytococcus sp. HMSC28H12 | reverse complement strand
GTTCACATGTTCGATGGTGGGGTTGCATTAGGTCGGTTGTGTGTACTAGTGTGGGGGTAGTTGGTTGGACAGGGGGTTCGACCAGTGGTTGGCCATCGAGGGGGTGGTGCCCGTGCCCAGGACGACGAACGAGACGCCGGTGCCCGGTGGGGGTGGTGGCCCTGCTGCCGCGGTGGTGTGGGGTGAGGTCGTGGAGGCGTTCGCGGGGTTGGACTCCGCGGTGGGGCGGGTGTTGTCGGCGTTGGCCGCTGCCGCGGGCCAGGAGGGCCTGCCGGTGGGCCCGGTCGAGCTGGACTGGCTGACCACGGAAGCAGCCAGGGTGGCGGCCCGGGGTGAGCGGGTGCGAGGACGGTCGTTCGACGTCCTACGCGCCGCCCGCCAGGCGGGGCGGGTGGCCCACGACGACGACGCGCAGTTCGTCGCGGCCAAGACCGGGCGTGCCGCGGGGCAGACCCGCCGGGAGGCCGAGCTCGCCGGTGCCCTGGCCGAGCCCCCGCCCGTTGCGCCCGGCCAGGCCACCGGGCAGCCCGGTCCCAGTATTGACGGTGCCGGCGGTGGCACGGGTGGTGGTCCGGCCGGCGATCGGGTGCTGCGGCCGTTGGCTCGCGCGGTGGACGCGGGGTTGGTGGATGCCGACCGGGCCCTGGTCGTCGTCCGTGAGCTCGAGGCCCTGCCCGACCACGTGACCCCCGCCGAGCAGTTGCGCGCCGAGGAGGTCCTCACGGTCAGGGCCCAGAAGCTCTCGGTGCGGGCGTTGCGGCGCGCGGCACGCCGCGTCCTGGAGGACCTCGGGTACACCACGGCCGTGGCTGACACCCACGAGAACACCCGGGTGGCTGCCCAGGAGGACAAGGCGTGGGCGGCCGCGTCGTTCTGGATCCGCGAGGAGGGTGACGGGACGATGACCGGACGGTTCACCCTCCCGGTCCTCCAGGGCCGGATGCTGGCCAAGGTCCTGCAGGCCATGACCAGCCCCCGCCGCCTCGCACGCCACCGGACCACCACCACCACCGCGACCACCGACGGGCAGGAGGGTTCCTCGTGGGGTGATCGCCAGGTGGACTGGGCCCACGAGCAGGGCAAGGCCTTCGCCGAGCTCGTCTCCCACCTGCCCACCGACCACCTGTCCACACCCTCGACCGCGATCCTGCTGGTGCGCACCGACCTGGACACCCTCCGCGGGGTCACTGACCGGGTCGGGGTCACCGACCACGACGAGGAGGTCTCGGCCGGGCAGGTCCGCCGCCTGGCCGCCACGGCCGGGATCGTCCCGGTGGTCATGGGCAGCGACTCGGCCGTCCTGGACCTGGGCCGGCAGACCCGGGTGTTCACCGACTCCCAACGCAAGGCCCTCGCGGTCACCTACTCCACGTGCGCCGAGGAGCACTGTGATCGACCGTTCGCCTGGTGCGAGATCCATCACGACACGCCTTGGACACCCCGCAGGACGCCCCGGGCAGCAGCCGAGGGGCCGCCACCGGGCACCGGGGCCGGTACGGCACCACCCAGGAACGACCCCGATCACCCCGATCACC
>NZ_KV824700.1:0-614 GCF_001816045.1 Kytococcus sp. HMSC28H12 | reverse complement strand
GAGGGTGCCGAGGCCTTCGCCCGCTGGTACATCGAGACCCTGAGCTACCTCTACGAGCACCCGAAGGCGGGAGTCCTGGACAAGTACGCCGGTGAGGACTGCAACACCTGCGCCCGCCACGTCCGCGTGGCCCGGGAATCCGAGGAGAGGAACGAACGCGCAGATGGTGAGACGTACACCGTGCTGGGCACGGGTGAGCCTCTCCCGGAGGAGGGAGGGTTCCACGTGACCGTGGGTTTCCGACAGAACCCCACCACCGTCCGTGACAGTGACGGGAACGTTGTCGAGGAGCTCAGCGAGCAGCCTGAGTACGGCTACACCTTCAAACTCCACCACCAGGGTCGCTGGGTCATTCAGAAGATGCACCCCAATCCCGAGCCCTACTACGAGAGGGACGGGAAGTGACCATGCTCGGTGCTGAGTACGTGGTGGCCTTGCCTGCCTCAGAGGACTGCCGCGGGGACCGAGATGTCGAATGTGATGACTATGACGACGGAGTGGGCCTTGGACTGAGCGTGGAGGAGGTCGAGGAGCTGGCGGACAAGCGACCGCCGAAGTCGACCCCACCTGCACCCGGGAAGCCGCCGACCTTGTACTACGAATACGTCGTCCAA
>NZ_KV824699.1:0-27653 GCF_001816045.1 Kytococcus sp. HMSC28H12 | reverse complement strand
GTACGCGGTCGCCGCCTCGGCGGTGGTGCTCGGCAGCACGCCCAGCCCACGGCGCGCGGCCTCGGTGGCCACCGGGTCGTCCTCGGAGAGCTCGGCCACGAACGGCTCCAGGGCCGCCAGGGCGGCGGCGGTGCGCCGGCCGGACTCCTCGGTGCCGTCGCCCAGGCGGATCACCCACTGGGCCGCGTGGTCCCGGTGGTAGTCCACCTCCTTGAGCGCCTTGCGCGCGGCGCCGACGCCGACGGCGTCGGCGCCCTCGGTGCGCACGAGGCGGGCCAGGGTCTCCAGCAGGTGGGCGGAGAACCACAGCATCCGCACCATCTCGTGGGCGAAGTCGCCGCGCGGCTGCTCGACGAGCCAGCGGTTGCGGAACTCCCGCTCGGTGCGGAAGTAAGCCAGGTCGTCCTCCGCCAGCTCCTGCACGCCGGGCAGGAGCTGGGCGTCCAGCTCGCCCACCCGGGTGTACAGCGTGCGCGCCTGACCGACGAGGTCCAGGGCCACGTTGCCCAGGGCCATGTCCTCCTCGATCTGCGGGGCACGGCTGATCCACTCCCCCAGGCGCTGGGCGTACACCAGGGCGTCGTCGGCCAGGCCCAGCAGGTAGCGCGCGGAGAGCTGCTCGTCGGTCATCGAGGCCGGGTCGCCGGCGGCGTCCCACGGGCGGGGCGCGCGGCCGACGGTCTCGGGGGTCGTGGGCACCGGCGCGCCGGGCTCGGGCTCGAAGCGCTGCGGCTCCTTCGGCGCGGTGCCGGGCATGGTGGCCAGCTGCTCGTCGCTCACAGGTACTCCACGTCCTCGGGGACGTCGTAGAAGGTCGGGTGGCGGTACACCTTGTCGGCGGCCGGGTCGAAGAAGCTGTCGCGCTCGTCCGGGCTGTTGGCCGTGATGTCGTCCGCCTTCACCACCCACACGGAGACGCCCTCACCACGACGGGTGTAGACGTCGCGTCCGTTGCGCAGCGCCATCTCGGCGTCCGGCGCGTGCAGCGATCCGACGTGCGTGTGGTTCAGACCGCGCTTGGCACGGACGAAGACCTCCCACAGGGGCCAGGCCTGCTCGCTCACGCAGCCACCTCCTTCTTCTCGTCACGGGCCTGCTTGGCGGCGTGGGCCGTCGCGGCCTCACGCACCCAGGCGCCCTCCTCGTGCGCCCTCACCCGGTGTGCGATGCGCTGTGCGTTGACCGGCCCGTTGCCCTTGACGACCTGCCAGAACTCGTCCCAGTCGACGGGGCCGAAGTCCCAGTGGCCGCGCTCGGCGTTCCACCGCAGGTCCGGGTCGGGCAGGGTCAGGCCGAGCTTCTGGGCCTGCGGCACGGTCATGTCGATGAACTTCTGGCGCAGGTCGTCGTTGCTGAAGCGCTTGATGCCCCAGGCCATCGACTGCTCGGTGTGGCCGCCGGAGGCGTTCTCGCCGGTGTCCGGCGGGCCGAACATCATGAGGGCCGGCCACCAGGTGCGGTCCACCGCGTCCTGGGCCATGGCCTTCTGCTCGTCGGTGCCCTGCATGAGCGCCCAGAGGATCTCGAAGCCCTGCCGCTGGTGGAAGGACTCCTCCTTGCACACGCGCACCATCGCGCGGCCGTACGGACCGTAGGAGCAGCGACACAGGGGCACCTGGTTCATGATCGCCGCGCCGTCCACGAGCCACCCGATGGCGCCGGCGTCGGCCCAGGTGAGCGTGGGGTAGTTGAAGATCGAGCTGTACTTCTGGCGCCCGGTGTGCAGGCGGTCGAGCATCTCGTCGCGGCTCATGCCCAGGGTCTCGGCGGCGGAGTAGAGGTAGAGCCCGTGGCCGGCCTCGTCCTGCACCTTCGCCATGAGGATGGCCTTGCGGCGCAGGCTGGGGGCGCGGGTGATCCAGTTGCCCTCCGGCTGCATGCCGATGATCTCGCTGTGCGCGTGCTGCGCGATCTGGCGGATCAGCGTGTCGCGGTACTCCTGCGGCATCTCGTCGCGGGGCTCGATGCGCTTGTCGGCCGCGATGAGCTCGTCGAAGTGGGGCGTGCCCTCGCCGTCCCGGTCCAGCACGCCGTCGGCCTGGTCCTGCAGGGCGGCGGAGTACTCAGGGGTCTCGGCCGCGTTCAGGGGTTCCTCGGGAACTGCGAAGTCGTTGCCGTACATGCACGCAGTATCGGCCACGGAATGTGATGCAGCAAACACCGGGGGGGTCACCTGAGAGACTGCCCCCCATGTCCCATGCCGTCCCCGCTCGCGTCGACGACACCCCGGCCCACCCCCGGGGCACCCGTCAACCCCGACTGCGGGGCATCGACCTCGCGCGGACCGCGGCGGTCGTCGGGATGGTGGGCACGCACCTCAACGTCCGCTACGTCGACGAGCCCTGGGGCGACCTCGGGTGGGTCGTCATCGGGCGGTCCTCGGCGCTCTTCGCCGTGCTGGCCGGGCTCTCCATCGCGCTGGTCACCGGGCGCAGCACCCCGCTGGTGGGCTCCCGGCTGCACGACGCCCGCATCAGCCTGTCGGTGCGCGCACTGCTGCTCTACCTGCTCGGGCTGGCCCTGGGCACCCTGGACTCCGGCATCGCGGTGATCCTGCCGGCCTACGGTGCGATGTTCCTGCTCGCGGTGCCCCTGGTGCACCTGGGGGCCCGGGCCCTGGCCACGTGGGCGGTGGCGTGGTGCTTGGTGGCCCCGTGGCTGGCCTCGCCGGCGCGCGCCTGGGTGGCCGACCCCAGCAGCCCCGTGCACTCCCTGCCCGACCACGGCGGGTGGCTGGCCACCACCGAGCAGCTCACCCTCACCGGCTTCTACCCGGTGGTGTTCTGGTTCGGCTACGTCCTGGCCGGCATGGCCCTGGGCCGGCTCGACCTCACACGCTGGACGGTCCAGCGCGGCATCGCCCTGGGCGGGGTGGCCCTGGCCACCGGCGCGTGGCTGGTGAGCCGGCTCGCCACCGCCCAGCCCTGGGTGCAGCACCGCATGCTGGCCACGTGGAACGACGCCCCCGTGGCGGACTTCGCCGGCCTGGACCGGGAGGCGCGCCACGGCCTGCACGGGCAGGCCCCGGCCGACTGGGTCTGGCAGCTCACCATGTACCCCCACGCCTCCACGATGATGGACCTCCTGCACACAGTGGGCACGTCGATGGCCGTCATCGGGATGGGGCTCCTGGTGGTGCAGGCGTGGCCGCGGGCCCAGCGGCTGTGGGTGCTGCTGGGCGCCATCGGCACCATGAGCCTCACCGCGTACACGCTGCACATCCTGGTGCGCACCTTCTACGACGGATCGGGCGACTACGGCGTGGAGGTGTTCGTGGTGCACCTGGCGGTGATGGCCGCCGTGGCCGTCCCGCTGGTGCTGCTCGGCCGCCGGGGACCGCTCGAGGCCCTGTTCTCCCGGGCCTGCCGCGGCGCCGCGGAGCTGGTGACGCGACCCTGAGGTCACGGTCGGGTCACGCCGTGCGCGGGGCCGGGTGCCACGGCCTCCGACGGGCGTAGGTTCGAGGCACCTCACGCCCCCATCCCCTCAGGAGGACCCCGATGTCAGCACCCCCGCAGGAGCGGCGGGCCCCCGAGGCCCGTGACCTGCCACCGGTCTCGGTCTCCGAGCCCCACACCGTGACGCCCAGGGAGAAGGTCGTCTTCGGCGTCGTGGCCCTGGCCGGAGCCGTCGCCTGGTGGATGATCGCGATCTCGCGCGGCGAGCAGGTCAACGCCGTGTGGTTCGTGCTCGCCGCCGTCGCCACCTACCTCATCGCCTACCGCTTCTACGCCCGGCTCATCGAGTACAAGGTCGTCAAGCCGCGCGATGACCGCGCCACCCCGGCCGAGCTGTACGACAACGGGCAGGACTTCATGCCCACCGACCGGCGCGTGCTCTTCGGCCACCACTTCGCCGCCATCGCCGGCGCCGGCCCGCTCGTGGGCCCCGTGCTGGCCGCACAGATGGGCTACCTGCCCGGCACCCTGTGGATCATCTTCGGCGTGGTCTTCGCCGGCGCCGTGCAGGACTACCTCGTGCTGGCGCTCTCCACCCGCCGCCGCGGTCGTTCCCTGGGCCAGATGGCGCGCGACGAGCTCGGCCCGGTCGGTGGCTGGGCCGCCATCGTGGGCGTGCTGAGCATCATGATCATCCTCATCGCAGTGCTCGGCATCGTCATCATCGGCGCCCTGGCACACAGCCCGTGGGGCGTGTTCTCACTGGCGCTGACCATCCCCATCGCCCTGTTCATGGGTGTCTACCTGCGCTTCCTGCGCCCCGGCCGCGTCTCCGAGGTCTCCCTCATCGGTGTGGCCCTGCTGCTGGCCGCCATCGTGGCCGGCGGCGTGGTCGCCGACACCTCGTGGGGCGCCGAGACCTTCACCCTCTCCCCGCTGGCCCTGAGCTGGTGGCTCATCGCCTACGGGTTCGCCGCCTCGGTGCTGCCGGTGTGGCTGCTGCTGGCCCCGCGCGACTACCTGTCCACCTTCATGAAGGTCGGCACCATCGTGCTGCTGGCCGCCGGCATCCTCGTGGCTGCCCCGGCCGTGCAGTTCCCGGCGCTGAGCCAGTTCGGCAAGGACGGCACCGGCCCGGTGTTCGCCGGCAACCTGTTCCCCTTCCTGTTCATCACCATCGCCTGCGGTGCCCTCTCGGGTTTCCATGCGCTGGTCTCCTCCGGCACCACCCCCAAGCTGCTGGAGAAGGAGGGCCAGGCCCGCCTCATCGGCTACGGGTCCATGCTCACCGAGTCGTTCGTGGCCATCATGGCGCTCATCGCCGCGGTCATCCTCGACCCGCACGTGTACTTCGCCATGAACGCCCCGGCGGCCGCCACCGGCGGCACCGCGCAGACCGCCGCGGACTACGTCAACGGCCTCGGCCTGGGCGGCACGCCCGTCACCGCCGAGCAGCTCGACCAGGCCGCCAAGCACCTCGGCGAGGAGTCCATCGTCAGCCGCACCGGTGGCGCGCCCACTCTCGCGTTCGGCATGAGCGAGGTGCTCTCCTCCTTCGGTGGTGGCGACGGCATCAAGTCGTTCTGGTACCACTTCGCCATCATGTTCGAGGCGCTGTTCATCCTCACCACGGTCGATGCCGGCACTCGCGTCGCGCGCTTCATGCTCAGCGACACCCTCGGCAACGTGCCGGGCCTGGGCCGCTTCAAGGACCCCTCGTGGAAGGTCGGCGCGTGGCTCTGCTCGGCCCTCGTCGTGGCCGGCTGGGGCTCCATCCTGGTCATGGGCGTCACCGACCCGCTGGGCGGCATCAACACGCTCTTCCCGCTGTTCGGCATCGCCAACCAGCTGCTGGCCGCCATCGCGCTGGCCGTGGTCACCACCATCGTGGTCAAGAAGGGCCTGGTGAAGTGGGCCTGGATCCCCGGCGTGCCGCTGGTGTGGGACCTCGTCGTGACGATGTCGGCCTCCTGGCAGAAGATCTTCTCGGACAACCCGAAGATCGGCTACTGGGCGCAGCACGACGCGTGCAAGGCCTTCCGCGACACCGGCCAGGGCGCCTGCGGCACGGCCAAGACCCCCGAGGCGGTGGACGCGGTCGTGCGCAACACCTTCATCCAGGGCACGCTGTCGATCGTGTTCGCCCTGCTCGTGGCCGTGGTGGTGCTGGCCGCCCTGTGGGTGTGCCTCAAGGCCGTCCGCGCCGGCGGGCTGCCCACCAGCGAGGACGAGCCGGTTCCCTCGCGCACCTTCGCCCCGCGCGGGTTCTTCCCCACCCCGGCCGAGAAGGAGGTCCTCGCCCAGTGGCAGGCCGCCGGTCTCGACCCGAGCGGCAGCCCGGCGCGGAGCCACTGACCGTGGCGCCCACCACCGACCGCTCCCCCGGCCCGGCGACCCCACCGCGGGCCGCCGGGCCGGGGGGCCAAGGCCCTGCCTGGCTCCGCGGGCTGCGCTTCGCCCGGTGGTACGTGGCCTCGATCATGGGCGACAACCACTACGAGCAGTACGTGGCCCGGATGCGGCGCGACCACCCGGACTGCCCGGTGCCCACCGAGAAGGAGTACTGGCGCGCCCGCATGGACGCCCAGGACACCAACCCGCAGAACCGCTGCTGCTGAGCACGCAGCACCCGGCACCGCTCGGCCACCCCGGCCGGACGCGCGAGGAGGCCCCCACCACACGGTGGGGGCCTCCTCGTGTCAGTGCGTCAGCCGGTCACCCGGACGGTGGGGCTCAGTCCTCCGAGCCCTCACCACGGCCGCGGCCACCACGGGCGCCACGGCGGCGACGCGGACGACGACGCTCGCCGTCCTCACCGTCGGAGTCGCCCTCGACGGCCTCACGGGCCGGCTCGGCATCGGCGGAGTCCTCGCGGACGGACACCGGCTCGGGGCGCTCGGCCTCGTCCTCGGTGCGGGTCGCCCGGGCACCGCCACCGATCTTGCCGGACTGCGGGGCGGCCTCGGCCGCGCCCTCCTCGTCGGCCACCACGGCGCCCAGCGAGAGCTTGCCGCGCTGGTCGATCTCCTTGAGCTCCACCTGCACCTTGTCGCCGACGTTCAGCACGTCCTCGACCGCGTCGATGCGCTTGCCACCGACAAGCTTGCGGATCTCGGAGATGTGCAGCAGGCCGTCCTTGCCCGGCAGCAGGGAGATGAACGCACCGAAGGTGGTGGTCTTGACGACCGTGCCCAGGAAGCGCTCGCCGATCTCCGGCATCTGCGGGTTGGCGATGGCGTTGATGGCCGACCGGGCCGCCTCGGCCGAGGGGCCGTCGGTGGCGCCGATGTACACGGTGCCGTCGTCCTCGATGGAGATGTCGGCGCCGGTGTCCTCCTGGATCTGGTTGATCATCTTGCCCTTGGGGCCGATGACCTCACCGATCTTGTCGACCGGCACCTTCACCGCGATGACGCGCGGGGCGTTCGGGCTCATCTCGTCCGGGGCGTCGATGGCCTGCGACATCACGTCGAGGATGTGCAGGCGCGCGTCGCGGGCCTGGGTGAGCGCCTTGGCCAGCTCCTCGGCAGGGATGCCGTCGAGCTTGGTGTCCAGCTGGATGGCGGTGACGAAGTCCTTGGTGCCGGCCACCTTGAAGTCCATGTCGCCGAAGGCGTCCTCGGCACCGAGGATGTCGGTGAGCGCCTGGTACTGCACGCCCCCGTCGACCTCGGCGGACACCAGGCCCATGGCGATGCCGGCCACCGGCGCCTTGAGCGGCACACCGGCGTTGAGCAGCGACATGGTGGAGGCGCAGACCGACCCCATCGAGGTGGAGCCGTTGGAGCCCAGCGCCTCGGACACCTGGCGGATGGCGTACGGGAACTCCTCGCGGCTCGGCAGCACCGGCACGAGCGCACGCTCGGCCAGGGCGCCGTGCCCGATCTCGCGACGCTTGGGCGAGCCCACGCGACCGGTCTCACCGGTGGAGAACGGCGGGAAGTTGTAGTTGTGCATGTAGCGCTTGCGCGTCACCGGGCCGAGGCCGTCGATCTGCTGCTCCATGCGCAGCATGTTCAGCGTGGTGACACCCATGATCTGGGTCTCGCCACGCTCGAAGATGGCCGAGCCGTGGACGCGCGGCAGGGCCTGCACCTCGGCGGACAGGGCACGGATGTCCTTGGGGCCACGGCCGTCGATGCGGACGCCGTCACGCAGGATGCGCTCGCGGATGAGCTTCTTCTGCAGGGCCTTGAACGCGGCGGAGACCTCCTTGGCGCGACCGGCGAAGGGCTTGCCCTCCTCCTCGTCGGCCCCGGCCAGCTCGGCCTTGAGGGACTCCTTGATCTCGTCCAGGCGCGCCTCACGCTCCTGCTTGCCCGCGATGGTCAGGGCCTGCGCGGTGTCCTGCGCGGCGGCGGCCTCCACGGCGGCGTAGGCGTCGTCCTGGTAGTCCAGGAACAGCGGGAACTCCTGCACCTCCTTGCCGGCCTCGGCGTGCAGTTTCTGCTGGGCCTCGCACAGGGCGCGGATGAAGACCTTGGAGGCCTCGAGGCCCTGGGCCACGACCTCCTCGGTGGGGGCCGTCTTGCCCTCGTCGTTCACCAGGGTCCAGGTGGACTCGGTGGACTCGGCCTCGACCATCATGATCGCGACGTCGTCGCCGGCGATGCGGCCGGCCACCACCATGTCGAAGGTGGAGCGGGCGATGTCCGAGAAGTTCGGGAAGGCCACCCACTGGCCGTCGATGAGCGAGAGGCGCACACCACCGATGGGGCCGGAGAACGGCAGGCCGGAGATCTGGGTGGAGGCGCTGGCGGCGTTGATGGCCAGCACGTCGTACTGGTGGTCCGGGTGGTGGGCCAGCACGGTCACCACGACCTGCACCTCGTTGCGCAGGCCCTTGGTGAAGGTCGGGCGCAGCGGGCGGTCGATGAGGCGGCAGGTGAGGATCGCGTCGGTGCCCGGGCGGCCCTCACGGCGGAAGAACGAGCCGGGGATGCGGCCCGCGGCGTACATGCGCTCCTCGACGTCCACCGTCAGCGGGAAGAAGTCGAAGTGGTCCTTGGGCTCCTTGCCGGCCGTGGTGGCCGACAGGACCATGGTGCTGTCGTCGATGTCGTCCTCGACGAGGTAGGCGGCCACCGAGCCGGCGGCCTGCTGGGCGAGTCGCCCGGTCTCGAACCGGACCGTCTTGGTGCCGTGGGCACCGTTGTCGATGACGGCCTCGGCGAACGTGATCTCAGGACCCTCCATGGGGTCCTCCCTTCTGTTGGTCAGCACACGGGCATCGTCGTTGTGCCGTGTGTCTGGTGGTCCGGTGTTCCTCCCGGCGCGTGGTGCGACGGGTCACGAGGAGGCCGGTCGGACCGGCCGACCCCCTCTACTCATACCAAAAGCGGCCCCCGGGGGGGCCGCAGTCGGCAGAGAGCTCTTTCAGCGGCGCAGGCCGAGCTTCTTGATCAGCGCACGGTAGCGCTCGATGTCGGTGGACTCCAGGTAGCGCAGCAGGCGCTTGCGGCGACCCACCAGCAGCAGCAGGCCACGACGGGTGTGGTGGTCGTGCTTGTGCTGACGGGAGTGCTCGGTCAGGTCCTTGATGCGCTGCGTGAGCAGGGCGACCTGCACCTCCGGCGACCCGGTGTCACCCTCGGTGGTGGCGTACTCCTCGATGATGGACTTCTTCTTGGCAGCGTCCAGCGTGGTCAAGCGTGACTCCTCAGGGTCGTTGCGCGGCGCGCCCGGGCCTGTTCTCCGGGGCATTCGGCGTCCGCGGCCGATCGAACGGCAAGGTGTCACCTTATCACTGACGGGTGCGCCCCACGGCCGCCTCCGGGGCGGCCGACGCCGACGGGTTCTCCGTGGGCGCGTCGGCGGGTGCCCCGCCGTCCTGGAACTCCGTGTCCACCGGCCCCACGAGGGACTCCTTGGTGACGTCCTTGACGGTCACGGTCCGGGCCTTGGCCTCCTCGGCGCGCTTCGTGGCGGCCTCGATGTCGGCCTTCGTGTCGGCCGACGAGACGGGGGCGTCCGCTCCGTTGGCCTCGAGCAGGCCCTGCGTCTTCATCGTGTTCCAGATGGAGCGCGCGACCGGCGCCGCGTACTCGCTACCGGTTCCCGAGTCGCCGAGCACCACGAGCACCACGTACTTCGACTTCTGACCGGCGTCGTAGCTGACGAACCAGGAGGTGGGCGCCTGGTTGGCCACCTCAGCGGTCCCCGTCTTGCCGGCCAGGGGGTGGCGCGCGTTGTCCCAGTCCTTGAAGGCCCACGACGCGGTACCCCGGGTCATCACGCCCTCGAGGCCCTCGCGGAGCACTCGCAGCGACTCCTCGGTGAAGCCGACCCGCTGGCGGACGGTGGTGTCGTAGGTCTTGGCGACCTTGCCGTCGACGTCCACCGCCTCCTTGGCCAGCCGCGGCTCGATGACGTTGCCCCCGTTGGCGATGGCGGCGTAGACCACGGCCATCTGCAGGGGGGTGGTGGAGACGTCACCCTGGCCGATGGAGAAGTTCACCGCGTCACCGCCGCGGTACTGGTACCCACGCAGGCAGAACTCCTGCGCGCTCTCCTTGAGCTCCTTGCGCTTCTGGGCGTCGGGCACCTCCTTCTTGGTGTACCCGGTCTCCGCCCGCTTGCAGTAGCCCTCCTTGAGGGACTCCCAGTAGGCCAGCTTCCACTCGCGGTCCGGGATGCGGCCGGCCGACTCGTGCGGGAGGTCGATGCCGGTGCGCGAGCCCAGGCCGAAGCCGCGGGCCATCTCCACGTAGGGGTCGGCCACGTCCTTGGCGTTGAGGCCGCCCAGTCCGCGCCAGGTGCGGAAGGACCAGCGGTAGAAGGCGGTGTCGCAGGAGACCTCGATGATCTGCTGCAGCGTGAGGTCGCCGTGCTCCTTGGACTCGAAGTTGCGGAAGTAGCGGTCACCGATCTTGACGCGGGCCGGGCAGCTGTACTTCTCCTTCGCGTCCAGCCCCTGGCTGAAGGCGGTCGGCAGCGAGACGGCCTTGAAGGTCGAGGCCGGCGGGAAGACCGAGGAGACGAGCTTGTTCGTCAGCGGCACCCCACCGTCCTCGTCCACCAGCTGCTCCAGCTGCTGGGAGTCCACGCCGCCCTTCCAGACCTCCGGGTTGTAGCCCGGCAGGCTCGCCGAGGCGACCACTCCCCCGGTCTCGACGTCCATGACCAGCGCAGCACCGGTCTTGGCGCTGCCCTTGTCGCCCGGCTGGGTCGCCCCGTTCTTGCGCGCCGCGGCCTGGCTGGCCTGCGCGAGTGCCTCCTCGGCCACGCGCTGCACCTCCGGGACCAGGTGGGTGCGCACGTCCAGACCGGCCTGCGGCTCGGTGTGGCTGATCTCCTCGAGGAAGCGGCCGGCCGGGGAGACGGCCACCTTGGTGACGCCGTTGCGGCCGCGCAGGTCGCCGTCGTAGAAGGCCTCCAGCCCGTCGCGGCCGATCATGGCCGTGGACTGCAGGTCGTCGCGCCCCTTGAGGTCCTCGGCGCTCACGCGCGTCAGGTAGCCCAAGGTCTGGGCCGCCAGGGCACCCTTCGGCTTGGGCCAGCCGCGCTCGGCGGTGGCGTCCACCTTGACGCCCGGGTAGTCCTCGGGGCGCTCCAGCAGCGGCAGCAGCTTCACCGGGTCCACGCCCTGGGCCATGGTGATGGGCTGGTAGGCGCCACCGGAGTTGCAGCGCGGCGGGCGGGGCGCGTCCTTGGCGCCGCAGGTGCGGGTGCGGCCCCACAGCGTGTCGGGGTCCTGCCCCAGCTCGGTGGCCACGGCCTCCACGATGCCGCGCCCCTTGTCCTCCTGCTCGCGCATCACCTGCGGGTCGATGGTCACCGTGGAGTGCGCCACGTTGCGCACGAAGGGGGTGCCGTCGGCGGCCAGGATGCGGCCACGCACCGCCGGGTGCACGATCGAGCGGGTGTTGGTGGTCTGCGCCGCGGTCGCGTACCGGTCGTGCTGCACCACCTGCATCTGGGCCATGCGTCCACCGAGCACGAGCAGCGCCACGAGCACCAGCACCCCCATGATCACGGTGCGGCGGCGGGCGGTCCTCAGGATCTGCATCACGTGGCGTTCCTCGTCAGGGCAGCGTTCTCCAGGTGCATCAGGGTGGGCACCACCACCACGCCCAGCAGCGCGGTGAGCAGCCAGGCCCACGGGTCGACGGTGTCGCCGGTCGGCTTCTGCAGGGCCAGGGCCATGACCCAGCGCACGCCCTGCACGGCCAGCGCCGCCACGGCGACGGTCACCGAGGTGAGCAACCACGAGCGGCGCACGGTGGCCGCGAAGGAGCCGGCCGCCCAGGCCACCAGGCCGTAGGTGAGGGCGGTGGCACCGGCCACCCCGGCGCCCGGCGGCACGAGGTCCACCAGCCAGCCGGCCACCAGGCCCCACACGAGGCCCGACCGCGCACCACGCAGCAGGGCCACTGCCAGCACCACGAGCAGCAGCAGGTCCGGCGCGGGGAAGGACACCCGCGGCAGCAGACCGGTGGTCACGACCGCCAGCAGCACCATGGCCACGACGCGGATGAGGCCGATCATGAAACGCATCACGGGGCTCCGGTGGGGGTCGGCGAGGCGGGCTGGGCGTCCGGGCGGGCGGCGTCGCTCGGGGCGTCGGTGGGCTGGTCCACCGGGGCCGAGGGGTCCACGAGCACCGACTCGTCGTCGCTCGGGTTGCCGTCCAGCGGACCGGTCTGGTCCCCGCTGGAGGACGGCTGGGAGGACGGGTCCGCCGAGGCGTCACCGCCCGGCGAGGCGTCCGGGCCCGACGGGCTGGGCTGCGACTCCGGCAGCGTGGTGGTCTCGCGCGAGCGGTCGCGCTCGGCGGTGCTCAGCACGCCCACCACCTCGAGAGTGGAGACCTGCACCCCGGGGCGCACCACGGCCGTCTCCTGGAGCTGGCCCTTGTCCGGGTCGATCGAGGCCACGCGGCCGACGGCCACGCCGGAGACGAACGGGCTGTTGGCCCCACCCAGCGTGGTGAGCAGGTCACCCTCCTTGAAGGTGCCCGGCTCGAAGGCCTGCAGGGTCAGCTGGTTGGCCTGGCGGGCGGGCGTGCCGGGGGGCGCGGTGGCCGAGAGCACCCCCATCGCGCCGGAGGAGGAGCGGACGCCCAGGGACAGCGCCGGGTCACCGAGGACCATCACCTCGCTCGTCCAGTCGGTCACCGAGACAACGCGGCCCACCAGGCCCCGGCGGGAGACCACGGTGAGGTCGGGCTCCACGCCGTCGCGCGAGCCCACGTCGAGGGTGACGCGGCGGTCCGGCGAGGTGGCCGTGGCCGCGGTGAACCCGATGACGCGGGCCGGGGTCAGCTCACGTCCGGCCACCACCTCGGAGTCGAACAGCCCCACGGCGGCGGAGTCCAGCCGGTTCTTCTCGCGCTGGGCGCGCAGCTCGTCGGCCAGACGGTCGCGCTCGGACTCCACGGCCTGCAGCTCGTCGGTGGGCGGCACCACCATCGCGCGCTGCAGGGGGGCGAAGGCCACCTCCGAGGCACTGCGCACGGGGTCGAGCACCGCCGGGGACACCGCGTCGACCCCCACGGCGGCGAGGGTGAGGGCCAGGGCCGCCAGGGGCCCCGCCCACGCGCGGCGCTCGGCGGAGCGGTCCCGCTGCTGCATGCCCAGCCGGCGGCCGGTGAGGCCCTCCCGGCGGACCACGCCCACGGGGACGCGGCGCTGGGAGTCACCCCGGCGCCGGCCCCGCACCCGACGGTCACCGGAGTACGGACGGATGCGGTCGGCCATCAGTACCGCTGCTCCCCGACCACGATGCGGCGCAGGCGCGCCAGGTCGTCGATGCACCGCCCCGCACCGCGGATCACCGCCCGCTGCGGGTCCTTGGCCACGTGCACCGGCAGGGCCAGCTCGCGGGAGAGGCGCTGGTCGATGCCGCGCAGCAGGGCCACCCCACCGGTGAGCACCACGCCACGGCCGGTGACGTCACCGGCCAGGTCCGGCGGGCACTGGTCCACCAGGCTGCGGGCGAAGGCGGCGATGCCGTCCAGCGGCGCCGCCATGGCCTCGCGGACCGCGGCCCCGGTGACGTCCACCGTCTCGGGCAGGCCGGTGCGCAGGTCACGGCCGTGCACGCGGGCCGTGGCCTCCTCGCGCTGCGGCACCGCCGAGCCCACCTGGGCCACGAGGTCCTGGGCCGTGCGCTCCCCCAGCAGCAGGTGGTGCTCGGTGCGCAGCCAGTCGCGGACGGCCTCGCTGAGGTCGTCACCGCCCACCCGGGCCGAGCCCGAACGGACGATGCCGCCCAGGGCCGTGATGGCCCCGTCGGCGGTGCCGCCGCCGAGGTCGAGCACCATCGAGGCCTGCTCGTCGTTGACCGGCAGCCCGGCCCCGATGGCCGCGACCATGCCCTGCTCCACGATGAAGACCTCGCGGGCGCCGGAGCGCAGGACCGTCTCCTCGACGGCGCGGCGCTCCACGGCGGTGATCTGCGAGGGGGTGGCGACCACCACGCGGGGGCGGTTCAGCCAGCTGGAGTGCACCTGGTCGACGAAGGTGCGCAGCATCGACTCGGCGACGTCCGCGTCGACGATCACGCCGTCGCGGACCGGGCGCATGATGTGCACGTGCGCCGGGGTACGGCCGATGAGGCCGCGGGCGCGCTCACCGGCGGCGAGCACCTTGCCCGTGCCCCCCTCGACCGCCAGCAGCGACGGCTCGTCCAGGGCGATGCCCCTGCCCTTGCGCCAGATCCGGGTCCGCGAGGTCCCCAGGTCCACCGCCAGGTCACCACCGCGCAGGCGCTGCCAACTCGAAGTCATGGGCGGCATCGTATGTCCCTCCCGAGACCGCCGGCCGGAGAACCGGCCGGCGGAGCCCGCTTCCGTGGGCGTCAGGGAGGTCACACCCCCTGCGGGAACCAGATGGCGATCTCGCGCTCGGCGGACTCCGGCGAGTCCGAGCCGTGCACGATGTTCTGCTGCACCTTCAGGCCCCAGTCACGACCCAGGTCGCCGCGGATGGAGCCCGGGGCCGCCTCGGTGGGGTTGGTGGCACCGGCCAGCGCACGGAAGCCGGGGATGCAGCCGTGGCCCTCCACGACGGCGGCCACCAGCGGGCCGGAGGCCATGAACTCCATGAGCGGCTCGTAGAAGGGCTTGCCCTCGTGCTCGGCGTAGTGGGCGGCCAACTGCTCACGGGTGGCCTCCACCACCGTCAGGGCGGCCAGGCGGTAGCCCTTGGCCTCGATGCGGGCCAGCACCTGTCCGGTGAGGCCGCGGCGGTAGCCGTCGGGCTTCACCAGCACCAGGGATCGCTCGATGGTCTCGTTCGTGTCAGCTGCAGTCGTGGTCACGGACCCACCCTAGCCAGCGAGCCGACGGCGCCCGTGGGGGCACCGCCGGCTCGCCGGTCGTGCAGGGGCGCGGCCCCCGCGTCGGGGCGTCCGCGACTCAGGCGCCCGTCGCCGAGAGCGTGCCGGTGCCCAGCAGGCCGAAGAGCACCAGGGCCAGCACGATGCGGTACACCACGAAGGCGGTGAAGTCGTGGCTCGAGATGTAGCGCAGCAGCCAGGCGATGACCGCGTAGCCCACGACGAAGCTGATGAGCGTGGCCACGACGATCGGGCCCCACTGCGGCGCCACCGGGTCGTCGGCGATCTTCACCACCTGCATGAGGCCCGAGGCCAGCACCGCCGGGATGGCCAGCAGGAACGAGTAGCGGGCGGCGGCCACACGCGAGTAGCCCATGAACAGACCACCGGCGATGGTGCCACCGGAGCGCGAGACGCCCGGGATGAGCGCCAGGGACTGCCACAGGCCGAACTTCAGGCCGTCGCCCCAGCTGAGCTGCTGGAGCTCCTTGGCCTCGCCCTGCGGACGGCGCGCGGCCAGCCGGTCGGC
Organism: Kytococcus sp. HMSC28H12; assembly: GCF_001816045.1. Lineage (NCBI taxonomy): Bacteria > Bacillati > Actinomycetota > Actinomycetes > Micrococcales > Kytococcaceae > Kytococcus > Kytococcus sp. HMSC28H12. The sequence continues at coordinate 12,446 of NZ_KV824699.1, read as the reverse complement.
CACGCCGATCACCAGGGCGAACACCAGCAGCATCGAGGCGGTGAGCCACAGGTTGCGCAGCTTGGTCTCGATGAGGTCCTGGAAGAGCACGCCGAGCAGGCCGATCGGCAGGGTGCCCACGATCACCAGCCACCCCATCCGCACGTCCGGGTCGCTGTGCGGCACCTTCCCGGCCAACGCCTTGAACCACTTGGTGACGATGGTGGCGATGTCCTTGCGGAAGTAGATGAGCACCGCGGCCTCGGTGCCCAGCTGCGTGATGGCGGTGAACGCCGCTCCGGGGTCCTCGTCACCGAAGAACCGCCCCACCACCGACAGGTGCGCGCTGGAGGAGATGGGCAGGAACTCCGTGAGCCCCTGCACCAGTCCCAGCACGATCGCCTCGAGCCAACCCATCACCGACCACCTTCCGTGGAGTTCTCCTGCGCGGCCCCGGTGCCGCCGTGGCGGGCGGCGAACTGCCGGGTGAGCTCATCCATGCGGTGACCCCAGTAGAGCGCGGCCACCCACAGCCCGAGGAAGATCGCGGCGACCACGAACATCGCCGGCTCCACCAGGCCGCACAGGACGGTGAGCACCTGCAGGACCCACCCGAGGGTGACGCCCCAGCGGCGCTTGAGCACCACCATCGTCACCAGGCAGGCCACGGCCAACGCCGACCCGCCGACGAGGTAGGACGTGGAATGCACGTCACCCCGAGCGTGGGCCAGCGCCCGTGCGGTGAGGGCACCGAAGAAGACGGCGAAGGACTGGAAGAACAGGGTGACGCTGGTGAACCGGCGGGACATCTTGCCCAGCGGACCGACCACGGGGATGGGTGAACTCACGAGGGGGATCCTCCCACGCGGGTCACGAGACGTCCGTGGTGCCCAGCAGCATCCGCACGTCCGCAGCCGTGTGGATGCTGCCGGTGGCGATGACGCCGCCGCTCACGCCGCCCTCGTCGGCCAGCGAGCCGGCGAGGTCGAGCGCGTCGGGCAGGTTCTCGACCACGGTCACCATGTCGTCGCCGAGCAGCTCCCGGGCCAAACGGCCGAGCGCCTCGGGCTCCATGGAGCGCGGGCTGGAGTTGCGCGAGACCACGAGGTGGTCCACCGCCGGGGCCAGCGCGGAGAGCATGCCCTCGGCGTCCTTGTCCTCGAAGACCGCCACCAGGCCCACCAGGCGGGCGAAGGTGAAGGACTCCTCCAGGGCGCGGGCCAGGGTCTCCATGCCGTGCGGGTTGTGCGCGGAGTCGACCACCACGGTCGGCGAGCGCCGCACCACCTCGAGCCGGCCGGGCGCGGTCATGCCGGCCACGGCCTCGCGGAGCAGCTCGGGGTCCAGCGGCTGCTGGCCGTCACCGAGGAAGGACTCCACGGCGGCCACCGCCAGGGCCAGGTTCTGCGCCTGGTGCTGGCCGAAGAGTGGCAGCACGAGTTCGTCGTACTCCCCCGCCAGCCCGCGGATGCCGACGAGCTGGCCACCGACGGCCACGTCGTGCTCGGTGACGCCGAAGTCGACGCCGGCCGTGGCCAGGCGGGCGCCGGCGGCCTCCACCGCGTCGGCGACGACGGCGCGCGCCTCCTCGGCCTGCTCGGCCACCACCACCCGCGCCCCGGGCTTGACGATGCCGGCCTTCTCGGCGGCGATGGACTGCACGTCGCCCCCGAGGTAGCGCTCGTGGTCCAGCCCGATGGGGGTGATGACCGCGACGTCGCCGTCGGCCACGTTGGTGGCGTCCCAGCGGCCGCCGAGGCCGACCTCGATGACGGCGACGTCCACCGGGGCGTCGGCGAAGGCGGCCAGGGCGAGCACGGCGATGCACTCGAAGTAGCTCAGCGGCGGGCCGCCGGCGGCCTCGCTCTCGGCGTCGACGATGGCGATGAAGGGCGCCACGTCGTCCCACACCTCGAGGAAGTGCCGCGGGTCGATGGGCGCACCGTCGATGCTGATGCGCTCCAGCGGGTCGTGCAGGTGCGGGGAGGTGAAGCGCCCCGTGCGCAGCCCGGTCTCCCGCAGGATGCGCTCCACCATCCGGGTGGTGGAGGTCTTGCCGTTGGTGCCGGTCAGGTGCACCACCCGGTAGGTGCGCTGCGGGTCGCCCAGCAGCTCCATGCAGCGGGCCACCCGGTCCAGGGTGGGCACCACGTCGCTCTCGGGCATGCGGGCCATGAGCGCCTGGGTGACCTCCCGCACGCGGCGAGTGGTCTCCAGGTTCTCGGCGGCCTCTCGGCGGGGGTCGGCGCTCATGCGCGGGACTCCTTGCGGCGCAGCAGCACGGTGACGGTGCGGCCCTCGCCGAGGTCCACCTCGCCACGGTGCCAGTCGCCGCCGGCCGGCAGCGGGGTGTCCGGACCGCCGGCGCCGAACTGCACCGCGAGGGTCTCGTCCATGATGAGCTGCTGGTGGGCCACGGCCGCGGCCCACACCTGCTCGTCGCCCACCACGGTGAGCGAGATGCGGTCGCCCACCGAGAGCCCGGCGGCGCGGCGCTCGCCCTGCACGGCGCGGATGACGTCGCGGGCGGTGCCCTCGGCGGCCAGCTCGTCGGTGACCGTGGTGTCGAGCACCACGAAGCCGCCGCCGGGCAGCACGCCGGTGGCCGTGCCCTCGTCGTCGCCGGAGGTCACGGTCTCCAGGGTGTACTCCCCCTCGACCAAGGCGATGCCGCCGGAGGTGACGGTGCCGTCGGCGTCCACCGACCAGTCACCGGTCTTGGAACCCTTGATGACCGTCTGCACGTCCTTGCCCAGGCGCGGGCCGGCGGCGCGCGCGTTGACCACCAGGCGCTGCTCGACGCCGTAGGAGGCGGCCTCGTCGGAGTCCAGCGCCAGCAGACGCACCTCGCGGACGTTGAGCTCGTCGGCCAGCAGCGCCCCCTGGTCGGCCAGGGCCCGCGGGTCCTCGGTGACCACGGTGAGGCTCTGCAGCGGCAGGCGGGTGCGCAGCGACCGGGTCTTGCGCAGGCCCGAGCCGACGGAGGCCACCTGGCGGGCGGTCCCCATCGCGGCGGCCAGCGCCGGGTCGCTCGGGAAGTCCGCGGCGTCCGGCCAGTCGGCCAGGTGCACCGACTCGCCGCCGGTGAGCCCGCGCCAGATCTCCTCGGTGGCGAAGGGCAGGAGCGGGGCGGCCACGCGGCACACCGTCTCGAGCACCGTGTAGAGGGTGTCGAAGCAGGCGGTGTCGGTGCCCTCCCAGAAGCGGTCGCGGGACCGGCGGACGTACCAATTGGTGAGGGTGTCCAGGAAGTCGCGGACCAGCTCGCAGCCGCGGGCCAGGTCGTTGGCGTCCATGCACTCGGTCACCTCGCGTACCAGCGTGCCGGTGGCGTCCAGCACGTAGCGGTCCAGCGGGTCGGTCGAGGCCGTGGACCACTGGGCGCGGTGCCCGCCCTCGCCGGCGGCGTTGGCGTACATGGCGAAGAAGGACCACGCGTTCCACAGCGGGATCATCACCTGCCGCACGCCGTCGCGGATGCCCTGCTCGGTCACCACGAGGTTGCCGCCGCGCAGGATGGGGCTGCTCATGAGGAACCAGCGCATCGCGTCGGCGCCGTCGCGGTCGAACACCTCGGAGACGTCCGGGTAGTTGCGCAGCGACTTGCTCATCTTCTGGCCGTCGCTGCCCAGCACGATGCCGTGGCAGATGACATTGCTGAACGCCGGGCGGTCGAAGAGCGCGGTGGCCAGCACGTGCATCGTGTAGAACCAGCCGCGGGTCTGGCCGATGTACTCCACGATGAAGTCGGCCGGGAAGTGGTGCTCGAACCACTCGGCGTTCTCGAAGGGCACGTGGTTCTGGGCGTAGGACATCGAGCCCGAGTCGAACCAGACGTCCAGCACGTCCTCCACGCGGCGCATGGTGGAGCCGGTGTGCTCCCCCGGCGCGGCGCCGGCGTTGCGCGGGTCGTCCGGGTTGGGGCGGGTCAGGTGGTCCACCCACGGGCGGTGCAGGTCCACCTCGCCGGCGGCGTTGCGCGGCAGCTCGCCGAAGTCGGCCTCGATGTCGGCCAGCGAGCCGTACACGTCGGTGCGGGGGTACTCGGGGTCGTCGCTCACCCACACCGGCACCGGGGAGCCCCAGTAGCGGTTTCGGGTGATGGACCAGTCGCGGGCGCCCTCGAGCCACTTGCCGAACTGGCCGTGCTTGACGTTCTCCGGCACCCAGGTGATCTGCTCGTTGTTCTCGAGCATCCGGTCCTTGACGTCGGTGACCTTCACGAACCAGGACTCGACGCCCTTGTACATCAGCGGCGTGCGGCAGCGCCAGCAGTGCGGGTAGGAGTGGTCGTAGGTCTCGTGGCGCAGCAGCACGGTGCCCGGGCTCACCGACCCGGTGTCCTGCCCGGCCTGGCCGCCGACCGCCCGGGTGGCGGCCTTGAGGTGGGCGATGATCGGCGCGTTGGCGTCGAACACCTGCAGGCCCGCGTACTCGCCGACCGGGGCGGTGAAGGTGCCGTCGGCGGCCACCGGCATCACCGGCTCGATGCCCTCGCGGTCGGTGACCACCTTGTCGTCCTCACCGAAGGCGCCGGCCGAGTGCACCAGACCCGTACCGTCGGTGGTCGTCACGAAGTCGGCCTCCACCACGCGGTGGGCGTTCTCCTGGCCGCGGTAGTAGCTGAACGGCGGCTCGTAGGAGCGGCCCAGCAGGTCGGCACCCTTGAGGCGCTCCACCACGCGCGAGGCGGGATCCTCGCCGAGCTCGCGCGCGTACGCCTCGAGGCGCGCCTCGGCCACCACGTAGCGCTGGGAGGCGCCGGTCGGGTCGGTGGCGGGGTCGGACTCCACCACCACGTAGTCGATGTCGGGCCCCACCATCACCGCGAGGTTGCTGGGCAGGGTCCACGGGGTGGTCGTCCACACCAGCGCGGTCTCGCCGGTCTCCAGGCGCACGCCGACGGTGACGGCCGGGTCCTGGCGCATCTGGTAGACGTCGTCGTCCATGCGCAGCTCGTGGGCGCTCAGCGGGGTCTGGTCGCGCCAGCAGTAGGGCAGCACGCGGAAGTCCTGGTAGGCCAGCCCCTTCTCGTGGAGCTGCTTGAACGCCCAGATGACGCTCTCCATGTACTCCACGTTGAGGGTCTTGTAGTCGTTCTCGAAGTCGACCCAGCGGCCCATGCGGTGCACGTACGCCTGCCACTCGTCGGTGTACTTCAGCACCGAGGCACGGCACGCGTCGTTGAAGGAGTCGATGCCCTTCTGGAGGATCTCCTCCTTGGTGGTGATGCCCAGCTGGCGCATGGCCTCGAGCTCGGCCGGCAGGCCGTGGGTGTCCCAGCCGAAGCGGCGCTCCACGCGCTGGCCTCGCATGGTGCGGTAGCGCGGCACCACGTCCTTGACGTAGCCGGTGAGCAGGTGGCCGTAGTGCGGCAGGCCGTTGGCGAAGGGCGGCCCGTCGAAGAAGACGTACTCGTTCTCACCGTTGGTCCCTGCGGGGCGGTTCTCCACGCTCTTGCGGAAGGTGTCGCCGGCCTCCCAGTGGCGCAGCACGCCCTGCTCGATCTCCGGGAAGGACGGCGCGGTCACGCCGCTGCCGGGGGCACCGGGGGTGCCGGTGCGCACGATGGGGTACACGCCCGGGCCGGCGGGCGGGGTCTGCTCAGCGGGGGTGGTCTCGGGTGCGGTGCTCATCGCGGCTCCTCGTCTCGTGCCGCACGACCTGGTCGTGCTGCTCGTGCTGCCGAGGACGACACCCACCGACGGCGGGTCCCGCGGTACCACCTCTCTTGCCCGGCCTCCCGTCCGCACCCGGGGGGCGGACGACGGGGACGGGCCCCTTCGTGACGGCTGTCTCGGGCCTACCCGTCCGGGTCTAGTGAGCCCACCTGTGGCCGCCCGTGGGGCGCCCGGTGGGTGGGCCGTTCTTCCGGAAGGCTCCCCGGTGATGGCCGGATCGCTGCCTCTGATACCAGCCTACCGGGTCCCCGGGCCACCAGGGAGCCGACCGCCACCAGCGGGTGCGACAATGCCGCGCATGACCGACTCCTCTGCCGCCCGTCCCGCCCAGCTGCCCGACAAGCCGTCCGTCGACGGCCTCGAGGACCGCTGGACCGCGGTATGGCAGGAGCAGGACACCTACGCGTTCGACCGCGAGCGTGCCGCCTCGCTGCCCCGCGACCAGCGCTTCACCATCGACACCCCGCCGCCCACCGCGTCGGGCTCGCTCCACGTGGGCCACGTCTTCGGCTACACGCAGGCCGACTGCATGGCGCGCTACCACCGCATGACGGGCAAGGAGGTCTTCTACCCCATCGGGTGGGACGACAACGGCCTGCCCACCGAGCGCCGCGTGCAGAACTACTACGGCGTGCGCGGCGACATCAACCAGCCGTACGTGGAGGGCTACGAGCCCCCGCAGCGCGGTGGTGAGGGCAAGTCCGTGAAGGCCGCCGACCAGCAGCCCATCAGCCGCCCCAACTTCATCGAGCTGTGCCACGAACTGACCGTGGAGGACGAGAAGGCCTTCGAGGCGCTCTTCCGCCGCCTGGGCCTCTCGCTGGACTGGAACTTCCAGTACCGCACCATCGACGACAACGCCCGCGCCACCAGCCAGCAGGCCTTCCTGCGCAACCTGGAGCGTGGCGAGGCCTACTCCGCCGAGGCCCCCGGGCTGTGGGACGTCACCTTCCAGACCGCCGTGGCCCAGGCCGAGCTGGAGGCTCGCGACTACCCGGGCGCCTACCACCGGCTGGCCTTCCACGGCCCCGAGGGTGACGTGGAGATCGAGACCACCCGCCCCGAGCTGCTGCCGGCCTGCGTGGCCCTCATCGCCCACCCGGACGACGAGCGCTACCAGCACCTGTTCGGCACCACCGTGCGCACCCCGCTGTACGACGTCGAGGTGCCGGTGGTGGCCCACACCGCCGCCGAGATGGACAAGGGCGCCGGCATCGCCATGTGCTGCACGTTCGGTGACCTCACCGACGTCACCTGGTGGCGCGAGCTGCAGCTGCCGACCCGGTCGGTGATCACCCGCAACGGACGCCTGGTCGGTGAGACGCCCGAGTGGCTCGCCGACTCCCCGGCGGCCGACTTCTACGCCTCCTCGGTGGCCACCAAGACGGTGCACACCGCCCGCGAGAACACGGTCGAGGCCCTGCGCGCCTCCGGGGAGCTCATCGGGGAGCCGCAGAAGACCCAGCGCAAGGCGAACTTCTTCGAGAAGGGCGACAAGCCGCTGGAGATCGTCACCTCGCGCCAGTGGTACATCCGCAACGGCGGGCGCGACGCGGACCTCAACGCCGCCCTCATTGCCCGCGGGCAGGAGGTGGACTTCCACCCGGCCTACATGGAGCGCCGTCACGCCAACTGGATCGAGGGCCTCAACGGCGACTGGCTGGTGAGCCGCCAGCGCTTCTTCGGCGTGCCCTTCCCCATCTGGTACCCGCTGGACGCCGACGGCGAGCCGGACCACGAGCACCCCATCACCCCCGCCGAGGCCGACCTGCCGGTGGACCCGCAGTCCGACACCGCGCCGGGTTACGACGAGTCGCAGCGCGACCAGCCGGGCGGCTTCACCGCCGACCCGGACGTGCTGGACACCTGGGCCACCAGCTCGCTCAGCCCGCAGATCATCGGCGGCTGGCGCAACGACCCCGAGCTGTTCGACCTGGTGTTCCCGATGGACGTGCGCCCGCAGGGCCACGACATCATCCGCACGTGGCTGTTCAGCACCATCGTGCGCGCCCACCACGAGCACGGCTCGGTGCCGTGGCACAACGCCACCCTCAACGGCTGGATCCTGGACCCGGACCGCAAGAAGATGTCCAAGTCCAAGGGCAACGTGGTCACCCCGGTGGACCTGCTCGAGCAGCACGGGTCCGATGCGGTCCGCTACTGGGCGGCCTCGGCCCGCCAGGGCGTGGACACCGCCTTCGACACCCAGCAGATGAAGGTGGGGCGTCGCCTGGCCATCAAGCTGCTCAACGCCTCGAAGTTCGCCCTGGGCTTCGGTGAGGTGGCCGGTGCGCAGACCGCCGAGCAGCTCCTGGCCGCCGTGACCGAGCCGGTGGACCGCTCCCTGTTGGTGGAGCTGGCCGGCGTGGTGGAGCAGGCCACCGCCGGCTTCGAGGCGTGGGACTACACCAAGGCCCTGGAGGTCACCGAGACCTTCTTCTGGTCGTTCTGCGACGACTACCTGGAGCTCGTGAAGTCGCGCGCCTACGGCGCCGAGGACGGGGCCTCCGCCGCCACCACCTCGGCCCGCGCCGCCCTGCGCGTGGCCCTGGACGTCCAGCTGCGCCTGCTGGCGCCCTTCCTGCCGTTCGCCACCGAGGAGGTCTGGAGCTGGTGGCACGCCGGCAGCGTGCACCGCGCGCCGTGGCCCACCACCGGTGAGCTGGCCGTTCCCGGGGTCCAGGAGGGCGACGCGGCCGTGAAGCCGGCCGCGGCGGCCGTGCTCGCCGGCATCCGCAAGGCCAAGTCCGAGGCCAAGATGGGCATGCGCGCCCAGGTGACCGCCATGACCCTGGCCGGCCCGGCCGACCAGCGCGAGGCCGCGCACCGCGCGTGGGAGGACGTCGTCTCCTCGGGCCACGTGGTGTGCGAGGTCACCGAGACCGACGGCGAGACCCTGGAGGTCCGCGACACCGAGCTCGTGAAGGTGGAGAAGCCGAAGAAGGACTGAGGCCCCTCCCCCACGACGACGGCGGCGGTCACCCCACGGGGTGGCCGCCGCCGTCGTGTGCGGGAGCGAGCTCGGCTCCGGGGGCTCAGACGCGGGGGCCGACCACCACCCACGGCACCGGCCAGCCGCCCACCCGCTGGATGCCGGCGGCCAACTCGTCGACGTCGGCCTCCACCACGGTGCCGGCCGCGGGGTCGTAGAGCGCCCAGCGGCCCGCGGCGTCCTCGGCCACCACCGCGACGTGGCGCGGCATCCAGCGCGTGCCCACGTAGAGCAGCGCCGGCTCGTGGGTGCCGGTGCCCGCCAGGGCTCCGGCGAGCTGCTCGGCCCCGCCGGTGCGCACGGCCCGCAGACCGTAGCGGAGGTGCCCCAGCCCCTCGGTGTGCACCACCTGCCGCAGCTCGGCCAGTGCGCCCCACGGCGGGGTCCCCAGCGCCATCGGCCACGGGAAGCGCAGCGCACGGGCCTCCCACGGGTTGTTGGTGCGCCCGAAGGTGGCGAACTCGGTGGTGCGGAAGTCCTGGCCCTCCACCAGGTCGTCGGCGGACGGCAGGGGCATGCGCTCCAGCAGGCGGCGCGCGACCACAAGGCTGGCCGCCCCGCAGGTGACGGGGCTGGACTGGCGCGGCAGCCGCATCCCCACCGCCAGGGTGTCGGGCTGGAGGGCGGCACGGGGGCTCGTGGGGGTGCTGTCGGCGGGCTGGGCGGTCACGTCGGTCTCCTCGCTGTCAGCAGGTCCTCGCCCACCCGGTGCGGGTCAGGCGCTCTTGCGCTTGGGTCGCTTGGCGCGCTTCTCGTCGCGGCGCACGATGGTCGGGTTCACGTTGTCGGCCACCACGTCGGCGGTCACCACGACGCGCTCGATGCCGTCGTCGCTCGGCACGTCGAACATCACCGGCTGCAGCACCTCCTCCATGATGGCGCGCAGTCCGCGGGCGCCGGTGCGGCGCAGCATCGCCTGCTCGGCCACCGCGCGGACGGCGTCGTCGGTGAACTCCAGCTCCACCCCGTCGAGGCGGAAGAGGTGCTGGTACTGCTTGACCAGTGCGTTGCGCGGCCCGGTGAGGATGTCGACCAGGGCGTCGGCGTCGAGCGGGTTGACCGCGGCCACCACCGGCACGCGGCCGATGAACTCGGGGATGAGCCCGAACTTCACGAGGTCCTCGGGGCGCACGTTGCGCAGGAACTCCCCCTCGGTGCGGCGCGCCGAGAGGGTGGCCCCGAAGCCCAGGCCGCCCTTGCCCTCACGCTCGGCGACGATCTCGTCGAGCCCGGCGAAGGCCCCGCCCACCACGAACAGGATGTTGCGGGTGTCGATCTGCACGAACTCCTGGTGCGGGTGCTTGCGGCCGCCCTGCGGGGGCACCGAGGCCACCGTTCCCTCCAGGATCTTCAGGAGCGCCTGCTGCACACCCTCGCCGGAGACGTCGCGGGTGATCGACGGGTTCTCGCTCTTGCGCGTGATCTTGTCGATCTCGTCGATGTAGATGATGCCGGTCTCGGCCTTGGACACGTCCCCGTCCGCGGCCTGGATGAGCTTCACGAGGATGTTCTCGACGTCCTCCCCCACGTAGCCCGCCTCGGTGAGCGCGGTCGCGTCGGCGATGGCGAAGGGCACCTGCAGGAGCTTGGCGAGGGTCTGCGCCAGGTAGGTCTTGCCGGTGCCGGTCGGCCCGATCATGAGGATGTTGCTCTTGGCGACCTCGGGGGCGTCGGGGTCGTCGGAGGAGCCCTGTGCGTCGATGCGCTTGTAGTGGTTGTACACGGCCACCGCGAGGGCCCGCTTGGCCTCGTCCTGCCCCACCACGTAGGACTCCAGGAAGGCGTGGATCTCGCGCGGCGTGGGCACCTTCTCGAGGCGCTCCACGGAGGCGGCCGGGAACTCCTCGTCGATGATCTCGTTGCAGAGCTCGATGCACTCGTCGCAGATGTAGACGTTGGGCCCGGCGATGAGCTTGCGGACCTGCTTCTGGCTCTTGCCACAGAAGGAGCAGGTGAGGAAGTCCCCGCTCCCCGCAGTGCGCGCCATTGACCTCTCCCGTCCGTCCGGTGGTGACTGCGCTCCACGCTACCCCCGGCCTCCGACGACCTCGGGGCAGGGGCCACGATGCGCCGCAGGGGACCGCCACCTGCACGGTGGCGGCCCCCTGCGGGGTGCGGCGGGAGGGTACTCAGCCCTCCAGGGCGGCCTTGCGGCTCGGGAGCACCGCGTCGACGAGGCCGTACTCCTTGGCCTCCTGCGCGGAGAGGATCTTGTCGCGCTCGATGTCGTTGCGGACCTTCTCCGGGGTCTGACCCGAGTGCTTGGCCCAGGTGTCCTCCAGCCAGGTGCGCATGCGCAGCACCTCGTTGGCGGTGATCTCCAGGTCGGAGGCCATGCCGCCGGTGCCCTCCATGGCGGGCTGGTGGATGAGGATGCGCGAGTTGGGCAGGGCGAAGCGCTTGCCCGGCGCACCGGCCGCCAGCAGCACGGCGCCGGCCGAGGCGGCCTGGCCGAGCACGAAGGTCTGCACGTCCGGGCGGATGAACTGCATCGTGTCGTAGATGGCCGTCATCGCGGTGAACGAGCCGCCCGGGGAGTTGATGTACATCAGCACGTCGCGGTCCGGGTCCTGGGACTCCAGCACCAGCAGCTGGGCGATGATGTCGTCCGCCGAGGCGTCGTCGATCTGCACGCCGCAGAAGATGATGCGGTCCTCGAACAGCTTGGTGTACGGGTCCTGACGCTTGCTGCCGTAGGCGGTGCGCTCCTCGAACTGCGGGAGCACGTAGCGGGAGCTGGGGCCGGGCACGTGCAGACGTCCCTGGGCGCTGGCGTGGGTCATGTTTCCTCCGTGCATCATCGGCGTGTGGGCGGGAACCTGCGGGTGGTGGGTCACTTGCCCTCCTGGCCGGTCTCACCGGCGTGGGCCCGGTCCTCGTCGGCCACGTCGCCCTTCTTCACGTCCTGGGTGTCGGTGGAGGTCTGGAAGACGTGGTCCGCGAAGCCGTACTCCTTTGCCTCCTGCGCGGTGAACCAGCGGTCACGGTCGGAGTCCTTGGTGATCTGCTCCGTGCTCTGGCCGGTGTGCTCGGCGATGAGCTCGGCCATCTGGCGCTTGATGTGCAGCAGCTGCTCGGCCTGGATCTTGATGTCCGAGGCCGTACCGCCGACGCCGCCGGAGGGCTGGTGCATCATGACGCGGCTGTGCGGGGTGGCGTAGCGCTTGCCGGGGGTGCCGGCCGAGAGCAGGAACTGACCCATCGAGGCCGCCAGGCCCATGGCCACGGTCGCCACGTCGTTGGGGATCCAGTTCATGGTGTCGAAGATCGCCATGCCGGCGGTCACCGAGCCGCCCGGGGAGTTGATGTACAGCCAGATGTCGGCGTTGGGGTCCTCGGCCGAGAGCAGCAGCAGCTGGGCGCAGATGGCGTTCGCGTTGTCGTCACGCACGTCCGAGCCGAGGAAGACGATGCGCTCCTTCAGCAGGCGGTTGTAGATCTGGTCGTCCAGACCCGCCAGTCGCGCGCCCTCACTGGCCACGGCGGGGGTCGATGCGGTGTGCTCGCTCACGGGCGTCTCTCCTTCGTCGGACGGTTCCTGGTGTGGATCCCTCGAGGGACGCTAACGCCGAGCCGTCCCGCTTTCGTCCCGGCCGGCGGCCCTGTTCGCCCTCAGCGCACGCACCTGCCACCCCGGACACGCGGACGGGGCCGCTGCGCGCTCGCGCAACGGCCCCGTCCTGCGGGTGACCCGGGGGTCACTTCTCCTCGGAGGTCTCCTCCGCGGGCGCCTCGTCGGCCTTCTCGGCAGCCTTCTTGGCCGGAGCCTTGCGGGTCGTGGTCGCCTTCTTGGC
>NZ_KV824698.1:0-2008 GCF_001816045.1 Kytococcus sp. HMSC28H12 | reverse complement strand
CGGGTGGGCGCCGTCGGTGCGGCGCCGGGGAACTCAGCGCTCGATGATGGCCAGCACGTCGCGGGCGCCCAGGATGAGCACCTCCTGACCGTCGTACTTGACCTCGGTGCCGCCGTACTTGGAGTAGATGACGCGGTCGCCGACGGAGATGTCCATCGGCACGCGCTCGTCGCCGTCCTCGTTGAAGCGGCCCGGGCCGACGGCGATGACCTCGCCCTCCTGCGGCTTCTCCTGGGCGGTGTCCGGGATGACCAGGCCGGAGGCGGTGGTCTGGGCGGCCTCGACGGCCTTGACGACGATGCGGTCCTCGAGGGGCTTGATGGTGGCCATGGGACCTTCCTCTCTCTGGGAGTGGCGCCGGGCGGGGCCCGGGGCCGGGGTGCGGTGTTCAGTCGGCGCCGTCGGGGTGGTCGCTGCCGGGTCCGTCGCGGTGGCCCCGGAGCTGGCACCCGGTGGCGCTGAGTGCCAGCACCAAATCTAGGGCGGCCTCTGGCACTCGGTCAACTCGAGTGCCAGAGGCCACCGGGGCGCTCAGAGCAGGGGCTGGAGCGGCTGCAGGAGCCGCTCGATGCCGCGGGCCCACCAGGCCCTGCCCCGCCACTCGGCCAGTGTCAGCTGCCGGCAGTTGGTGAGGTCGCGGCGGAAGATCTCCTGCATGTGGGCGGCCTGCCCGGCGTCGAGGATCTCCAGGTTGACCTCGTAGTTGCCGGTCAGCGAGAGCCGGTCGATGTTGGCCGTCCCCACCGTGGCCCACACGCCGTCGACCACCGCGGTCTTGGCGTGCACCATCGCGTCCTGGTACAGCCACAGCTCCACCCCGCCGGAGAGCAGCTGCTCGAAGTAGTAGCGCGCCACCCAGTCGGCCACCACGTGGTTGGAGCGCTCCGGGAGGATCACCTTCACGTCCACCCCCCGCCGCCGGGCGCGGAGCAGCTCCTCGAGGATCTCCCTGTCGGGGATGAAGTAGGCCTGCGTGATCCAGATCGTCTCGTCGGCCCGGTCGATGGCCTCCAGGTACATGCCCCGGATGGGGAAGAGCAGCCGCGAGGGCGCGTTGCGGTGGGCCTGCACCGGCAGCCCCCAGGCCCGGCTGCGGCCGTCGCTGAGCTCGGGCTGGTCCTCGTGCCGGTGGCGGTTCCAGAAGTCGATGAAGACGTTGACCAGCTCGGCCACCGCTGCCCCGGTGACCCGCACGTGGGTGTCGCGCCACTGCGTGGCGTACTCCTGGCCCACGTTGTAGCCGCCCACGAAGCCGACCTCCTCGTCCACCACGAGGATCTTGCGGTGGTCGCGCCCCCAGTGGCGGGGACCGAGCAGCACGTCCGGGGTCACCACCGGGTACTCCAGCGTGTGCACGCCCGGCGGCCAGCGCTTGAACTCCCGCGGCACCACGAGGTTGGCGAACCCGTCGAAGACCACGTGCACGGCCACGCCGCGCTCGGCGGCCTCGCAGAGGGCCTCCTTGAAGGCCCGGCCCACGGCGTCGCCCTTGAGGATGTAGCTCTCGAAGAAGATCTCGCGGCGCGCCCCGCGGATGGCCTCGAGCATGTCGGCGAAGACGTCGCGCCCGAAGGTGTAGGTGGTGATGGTGGTGCGGTCCAGCGAGCTCTCCACCGGCTCCACGGTGGGGAACGAGATGACCTCAGGACTGCGGCGCTTGCGGCGGCGGTTGCTCACCACCAGTCCCGCGACGACGGCCGCCTGCGCGACCGCCTGTGCCCCGAGCCCGTAGGCCACCACCTTCGCGACGGTGCGGTGCGGCACGTCCCCTCCTCGACTCGGCTCCTGGCGTTGGGCCAGTCTAGGGCGGCGCGGCCGGCCCCCGGGGCGGGCCACCGGCGGTGGGAGACTGCCGCCCATGAGCCACGCCCCCGACCCCGATGACCCCCTGGCCGGCGTCGACCTGCTGCGGAGCGTGGCCCCCGGATCCGACCCCGCGCTGGACGCCCTCGTCGCCGAGGCCCGGGCCACCGGGGACGCGTTCGCCGCGGCCGCCCTGCTGCGCGGC
>NZ_KV824697.1:0-10246 GCF_001816045.1 Kytococcus sp. HMSC28H12 | reverse complement strand
CCGGGCGGTCGCGCCGCGGGCCGCTCCCCCGCACGGGCTCCCGGGCCCGTGCCACGGGAGTGCGCCTGGCCTCCGGCGAGGTGGTGCCGGCCGACGTGGTGGTGAGCTGCGCCGACCTGCACCACACGGAGACCGCGCTGCTGCCGCCGCACCTGCGCACGGTGGACCACGCGGCCTGGGCGCGGCGCACCTCCGGGCCGGGGGCGGTGCTCGCGCTGCTGGGCGTCCGCGGGCGGCTGCCGCAGCTGGCTCACCACAACCTGTTCTTCACCGCCGACTGGGACGCCAACTTCGCGGCCATGTTCGGCCCCGACGCGCAGACCTGTCCCGCGGTCCCCCGCCCGGCCAGTGCGTACGTGTGCATGCCCTCGGCCACCGACCCCTCCGTGGCGCCGGCGGGGCACGAGAACCTCTTCGTGCTGGTGCCCGTCTCCCCCGATGCTGCGGACGGCACCTCGGTGGGGCGCGGCGCCATCGGGCCGGACGGGGCGCGCGGCCCCGGTGACGAGGCCGTCGAGCAGGCGGTGGACGACGCCATCGCGCAGGTGGCCGAGTGGGCCGGCATCGACGACCTGGCCCAGCGGGTGGTGGTGCGCCGCACCATCGGACCCGGGGACTTCGCGGACGAGTACAACGCCTGGCGGGGCAACGCGCTGGGCCCTGCGCACACGCTGTGGCAGTCGGCCTTCCTGCGCGGCCCGGTGACCAGCCGCCACGTGGACTGGTTGCTCTACGCCGGGGCCACCACCGCGCCGGGCGTGGGGCTGCCCATGTGCCTCATCAGCGCGCAGAACGTGGTGAAGGCGCTGCGGGGCGACCACTCCGCCGGCCCGATGGACCCCGCCACCTGGGTGGGCGCCGACGGGCGTGTGGCGGCTGACCGCGTTACCGGGGGCGGTGCTTGATGCCGGGGCTGTACCTGGCGGCCATCGCCGTCTCTGAGCTGGGGATGCTCCTCATCGACCGCCGGTGGCGGCTGTACCTCTGGGCCGATGCGCGGCGCGCGCTGCGGGTGCAGGTGGTGGGCGTGGGCATGTTCCTGGTCTGGGACGCGGTGTGCATCGCCCTGGGCATCTTCATGCGTGGGCCGGGGCCGTGGCAGACCGGGCTGCTGCTGGCGCCGGAGTTGCCCGTGGAGGAGCTGGCCTTCCTGTGGTTCCTGTGCCACTTCTCGATGGTGGTGTTCACCGGCATCGAGCGGGTGCTGGCCGCGCGGGGCGAGCGTGCAGGGCGGCAGGTGCACCGGTGACCTACCTGTGGGTGAACCTGGCAGTGCTCGCCGTCGTCGGCCTGGTGGCGTGGTGGGCGCTGCGCGGCGTGGCCGGGCCGGTGCGGCGCCGCGGTGTGCTGGCCGCGGGCCTGGCGATGGCGGTGAGCCTGGTGTTCACGGCGGTGTTCGACTCGCTCATCATCGCTGCGGGCATCGTGGGCTACGACCGGGCGCACCTGGTGGGGTGGTTCGTGGGGCGTGCGCCGGTGGAGGACTTCGCGTACGCGGTGGCCGCGCTGGTGCTCCTGCCGGCGTTGTGGCTGGCGTGGCGGCGGGGAGGTGAGCGGTGAGCCTGCTGCGGACGCTGTTCTGGACCGCGCGGCCCGTCTCGTGGGTGAACACGGCCTATCCCTTTGGCGCGGCGTACCTGCTGGCCGGTGGCTCGTGGAGCGACTGGGTGTTCTGGGTGGGCGTGCTGTTCTTCGCGGTGCCCTACAACCTGGCCATGTACGGCATCAACGACGTGTTCGACCACGCCTCGGACCTGCTCAACCCGCGCAAGGGCGGCGTGGAGGGCGCGCTGGCCGATACGGCGCACCACCGGGCCATCCTGGCCGCCTCGGTGCTGGGGTGCGTGCCGGTCGTGGTGGCGCTGCTGGCCGCGGGGACGGTGGCCTCCGGGGTGGCGCTGGCGGTGACGATGTTCGCGGTGGTGGCGTACTCGTGGGCCGGGCTGCGGTTCAAGGAGGTGCCCTTCCTGGACTCGGCCACCTCGGCCACGCACTTCGTGGGGCCCGCGGTGGTGGGCGCGCTGGTGCCGGGCGGGCCCGTGCCGGGCGTGGGCTGGGCGGTGCTGGCGGCGTTCTTCGCGTGGTCCATGGCCAGCCACGCCTTCGGCGCGGTGCAGGACGTGACCGCCGACCGGGCGGCCGGCATCGGGTCCATCGCCACGGTGCTCGGCGCGCGGGCGACGGTGCGCGTCTCGACGGGGCTGTACGTGCTGGCCGCCGGGCTGATGCTGGCCGCTCCACTCCCCTACACGCTGCTGGCCGTGGTGCCCCTGGCCTACGTGGCCAACGTGGCGCCGTTCCGGAACCTGCCCGACCCACGGTGCGAGGAGGCGCACCGCGGGTGGGCGAGGTTCCTGTGGCTCAATTACGCCGCCGGGTTCGTGGTGACGATGGTGCTGGTCGTCGGCGTCCTCAACGGCTGAGGGTGCGACCTCAGGCGCGGCCGTCCACCACCTCGTCCACGTGCTGCTTGGCCTCGGCCAGACCCGCACCGGTCTGCTCCCGGTGCAGCTTGATGGCCGCGATCTGGCGGCCCGACAGGGCCAGCTGGCGCACCTCGTCCGACACCGCCGGCTCCGGCGCCACGAAGCGCAGGTCGGCCCCGGTGGCACGGGCCAACTCCGCCACCTGCGCCTCGAGGGTGGCCACCCTGCGCCGCAGGCGGACCACCTCCCGTTCGGTGTCCACGCCGCCGGTGAGGCCGAGGAAGTTCGCGATGCCCATGCCGTCAGCCTTTCACGTCGCAGGGCCCGGTCGATGGGGTGCCGCCGGCGCGTACGGTGAACACGGCCCCAGCCCATCCCCCCCGAGAGGAACCCCGTGCCCCACACGCCCGACCCCGAGCCCACCACTCCCCCGGCCGACTGGCACCCCAGCATCCGCGTGACCGCCATGCCGGCCGACGCCAACCCGTACGGAGACATCTTCGGTGGCTGGCTCATGTCGCAGATGGACCTGGCGGCCGGGTCCCTGGCCTCCCTGCGGGCCAAGGGCCGTGCCGCCACCGTGGCGGTGGACAGCATGTCCTTCGTCCGGCCGGTGACCGTGGGCGCCGAGGTGACGGTCTACACGCACCTGGAGCACGAGGGCCGCACCTCGATGAAGGTCGCCGTGCAGGCATGGGCTCGCGACCGCCATTCTGAGGCCGAGGAGCTCATCACCTGCGGGCTGTTCACCTTCGTGGCCACCGACGACAACGGCCGCCCGCGCCCCCTGCCGCAGGTCGGCTGAGGCCTCAGACCGCCGGGCGCCGCCACAGCGTGAGGTGCGCGCCCGGGGCCGCCGGGTCGTCGAGCTCCCGCTCGGCCACCATCCCGCGCGCCTCCAGGCTGCCCGCCAGGTCGGGCCGCGCGTGCCCCGGGCGGTGCTCGTAGTGGTCGTGGTCCTCGTACAGCAGGTGCCCGTCGGCATCGAGCCAGCGGTAGGTGAACACCCCGTATCCGCTGCCGTCCGGCGCGGTCTCCACGTGCCCGCCGTGCTCGATGGTGTGCTCCCCCAGCCGCGTGCTGCCGCGGTAGTCCTGCACCGCTGCGGCGTCCTCCTCGGCCTCCCCCAGCGACGACTCTGTGAGCAGCGCCCCGCCGGGCACCAGCGCCCCCACCAGGGCGTTCAGCGTGGCCTCCCAGTGGTCCGGCTCCACCATGCCCAGGGCCCAGAACGCGGTCACCAGGTCCACGAAACCGGTGCGCGTGAGCTCGTGCGCCGCCACGGGGTGGACCGTCACCTGCCGCTGCAGGTCCCCCTCCTCGGCGATGCGGGTGAGCAGTGCGATGCGCATGCTCCGCGACGGCTCCACGG
Organism: Kytococcus sp. HMSC28H12; assembly: GCF_001816045.1. Classification (NCBI taxonomy): domain Bacteria; kingdom Bacillati; phylum Actinomycetota; class Actinomycetes; order Micrococcales; family Kytococcaceae; genus Kytococcus; species Kytococcus sp. HMSC28H12. The sequence goes on along the minus strand of NZ_KV824697.1, from coordinate 6,448 downwards.
CGTGGACCGGCACCCCCGGCCAGGTGCGCGCCATCGCCAGGGTGGGGGTGCCGCTGCCGGCACCCACGTCGAGCACGCCCACCCGCGGCGGGGAGATGTGTGGCAGCAGGCCCTCGACGCGGTGGCGCACCTGGGCGCCGTGGTTGAGCTCGTAGAACTGGGCGCCGACGGCGATGGCGTCGTACGGGTCGGTGTGTCGCATGCGCATCCCCTCGATGTGCGAACGGTTCTCACCCAAGGGTAGGCGAGGCGCCTGCGGTGCTCAGGTGAGCAGAGCGTTGAGCCGCGGGTCGCGGGCCTGCAGCACGAACCAGGGGCTGAAGGCGAACGGTGTTGCACGGAGTGCGGCCACGGCATCGGTCCAGGGCGCCCACGCGGTCTCGGCCACCTCGTCGGGGTTGGGTGAGGGCAGCGTGGCCGGGTCCACCAGCAGGTCGGCCACGTAGACCGGGCACACCTCGTGCTCCACCACCCCGCCGGCATCGACCGCCCGGTAGCGGAAGTCGGGCAGGGCGGGCACCGGCGCGCCCACCGCATCGGCCGGGATGGTGAGCTCCTGGGCCAGGCGGCGGCGGATGGCGCCCTCGTCGGACTCCCCCGGCGCCGGGTGGCCGCAGCAGGTGTTGGTCCACACCCCCGGCCAGGCCACCTTGCCCAGTGCGCGGCGGGTGAGCAGCACGCGGCCGTCGGGCGTGCGCAGGTGCACGGAGAACGCGCGGTGCAGGGGTGTGGCGTCGGTGTGCACCTCGGCCTTGTCCGCGGTGCCGATGACGGAGCCGTCCTCGGCCAGCAGCTCCACCAGCTCGGGGGTCTCGGTCTGCGCGCGCCCGGTCATGGCGCGACCCTAGTCGGCTTGGTCAGGAGCCGGGTGACGGTCGGGCTGTTCGTGTGAGGCTGCCGGGTTGGCGAGGCCTGGCTGTGGGTGGGAGGCGCCCCGAGACCACGCCCCCCCGCCGCCTCGCCGAGCCCCGAGACAGCCCACGGTGGGCAACCGGTTGACCTGGGGACTGTTGCAGGGTCGACCGGTTGCCCACGGTCGCCAGGGGTGTGGCCGCGCGCACCAGGCGCGTCAACGCCCCCCACCACCCCGCGCTGGCCGGCGTCCTCGGCGCTCGTCCGCGGTCTGGAATCGCCGGCCCTGGCATGCGACGAGGGCCGCACCCCTGCTGGGATGCGGCCCTCGATTCTGTGTCCGGAGGGGGACTTGAACCCCCACGCCCTTTACGGGCACTAGCACCTCAAGCTAGCGCGTCTGCCATTCCGCCACCCGGACGAGTGGTGCCACCCACCTCGGTGGGCAACGACAGAGAACTTTAGCACGCGGTTGCCGGTGCTCCGCGCCACTGGGTCGATCATGTGCGCCGGTCCAGAGGGCGACCGTGCCCGCGGCGCGCCACACGTCCCCGACCTGCTGCGCGTAGTCCACGAAGGCGAGCGCCAGGACCACCGAGCTGGCCAGCAGGAGAAGGCCCGCGGCGACGGCCCCTCAGATGTTGTACGGCGACCGAGGACTCACTGGCCGCCCCGGTCGCCGCGGGTTGACGAGGACGGGCATGTGCCCCATGCGCGTGGAGCTGCGGGGCGCCAGGAGGGTGGCCTCGTGGGACTCCCCGTGGAACACGTACCGGCCGGTGACGCGGTGCTTCTCGGTGTCGTCGCTGTCGGCCGCCTCCTCGGCGACCACCCGCGCCATCACCTGGTCCGTGGCGCGCGCCCGCCTGAGGGGCTGCTGCAGGCTACCCCTGCGTACACGCCGCTCAGGAGCACGCCCATCACGCCGTAGGCCGTCAGTTCTCTGGTGTCCATCCCCGGTGTCCCTCCTCGTGCTGCTGGTTGGTCGTGGTCGGCGGGTCAGGCCGTGGCCCAGATGGCGATGCCGGCGAGCGCCCAGACCACGCCACCTGCCAGCAGCACCAGGCCGGCAACGCGCACGACGGCGTGGCGTCGCGGACCGAAGGCCCAGGACCAGCCGGCGCCTGCCAGCGCCGGCCCCGTCGCCATCATCACGACTCCCCCGAAGATGCCGGCCACCAAGGGTGCAGTCGACTCGATGCCGCGCTCGGCGGCCATGGCCCACGCACCACCGAGGAACACCGCCGCACCCGCCGTGAGCCAGAGAAGCGACCTGGCCAGGCCTGCAGGCGTGGGTGGCCGGTGCTCCCCGGCCTCGACGGGGGGCCGGCGCTCTGCGGGGTCAACCCTCAGCAGCACGGGCTGCCCCGCGGAGACCACCCGCACCATGTGCACCCGGGCACTGTGGGGGCGCCCGTCCAGCTCCCACCCCACGAGCGGGTCGGAGGTGCTCCTGCCGTCGGGGTTCCACGCCGGTGGCTCGATGACGCGGCCCAGCACCTCGGCGCGCCGCGAGCGGCGGGGAGTCAGCGTGGCCGTGCTGGCGTTCCAGAGGGTCATGGCCGGGCCGACCATCGCGACGAAGCCGGCCCACATCGCGAGCCACGGCCAGTCCGGGGGGCCCTGCTCGTCCGGGTCGGCTGGAGGCGGCGGAGCGGTGGGGGCGCGAGAGGGGGACTCCTGCACCGCCGCCACCAGCAGGGCGACGGAGGCGGCCAGGACCACCAGGCCCAGGATCGTTCGTCCCCGGGCGTCGGGGCGGAGCGAGGGATGGGTCGACCCCTGCCAGTCGGAGGCGCCCCAGATGACCTGGGCGGCGCCGTAAATCATGCCCACCAAGAAGCCTGTGAAGCACAGTGTGAAGAGGCGATCGGATGGAGGTGTGAGAACCCACTGCACGGTCAGGAGCCCCAGCCCCGCCGCGATGAGGAGGAGCACGCGAGCCACGAGGTGGAGAAGTCGCGGGGGCGTGAGGCCGTGGGCGCGGCTCGCGAACTGCGGTGGAGTGGGCCAGTCCGCGTACACCACCAGATCGGTCCACTCCTGCGGGTCCGACGGGAAGGAGGTGGTCTCGAACCGGTGGACGCGGCCGGCGGCCGGGTACTCCAGCACCAGGGGCTGGTAGACCACCTTGTCCCCCTCGTGATCAGCCCGGTACGTGGGTGACTGCACCACCCTTGCCTCGACCCGCAGGCGGGGGATGCGCGCCTCGGTCACGTGCCCGGGCCAGGCCCGCAGGGTGCCGATAGCCAGGAGCACCAGGAGGACTCCGACCAGACCTGCCAGGAAGAGTGCCGGATTGATGGTCGACTCCATGCCGACAAGGTTGGCAGCAGGCTGACGGGGAGCCCTCCTCCCCCGGGGTGATACCCCTTGCGGGTGACGCATCACCTACATCTCCTAGGCTGGCCCCATGGCCACCTCCTCGCTCCCCGTCCTGTACCTCTCCCATGGCGCTCCCCCGCTGGCCGACGACCCCACGTGGACCCGCGAGCTGGCCGACTGGTCGTCCCGCATTGAGCGCCCGCGCAGCATCCTCATGGTGAGCGCGCACTGGGAGAACGACCCGGTGACCGTCTCCTCCACCACCGGGGCGCCCCTGACCTACGACTTCTGGGGATTCCCGCAGAAGTACTACGACGTCACCTACGACGCCCCCGCCGCGCCCGAGCTGGCGCAGTCCGTGGCCCGCGCCCTGGCCGAGGCGGGCCCGGTGCACCAGGACCAGGCCCGCGGCCTGGACCACGGCGCCTACGTGCCCCTGGTGGAGATGTACCCCGAGGCCGACGTGCCCGTGCTGCAGGTCTCGATGCCGACCCTCGACCCCCGCGAGCTGTTCACCATGGGCCAGCGCCTGGCGCCCCTGCGGCAGGAGGGCACGCTCATCGTGGGGTCCGGGTTCACCACCCACAACCTGCGCTGGTTCAACCCCGCCGCCGGGACCGACGGCACCCCGCCGAGTGCGTCGGCGGAGTTCGACCAGTGGGCCGCCGAGACCGTGGCCGCCGGCGACGTGGACGCGCTCATCGACTGGGAGGCCAAGGCCCCGGCAGCGCTCCAGGCGCACCCGCGCAGCGAGCACTGGGCCCCGCTGTTCGTGGCCCTGGGGGCGGCGTCGGCCACCTCCACACCGCGGGGCGAGACCGCTGTGGACGGGTTCTGGTACGGCCTGAGCAAGCGCTCCTGGACCTTCGCCTGAGCGCGGGCCCGATGCGGTGACGCGCCGACCGCCCGGGCCTCACCAGGCGGGCGGGTCGGCCGGGCGCAGGTCTGGGTCGTCGTGGGCGAAGGTGCGCACCGGCCCCGGCTCGGTACGCGGCCCCTCGAAGCGCACCGTCACCCGCCCCAGACCGCTGCCCCACACCCACCCGGCGCCGTGCTCGGCGTGCACCACGTCGGAGCCCGTCGGCCACGCGGTGCGCCCCAACCGGGCGTCGTGCGCGTCCTCCGGCTCGGGCGCGGGGGCCTGCTCCACCACGTCCGAGGTGTGGCTCTCCCCCGCCGTCCCCGCCGGTTCGTGCACCTCGAGCGCCAGTTCGCCCTGGCTGTGCTCCACGAACCCGGAGACGCCCACCCCCAGCAGGCGCACCCCCTCGCCCAGGCCCACCGAGCCCACGAGGCGCACCACCGCATCGCCGATGGTGGTCGCGTCGTCGGTGCCGTGGCGCAGCGTCACCGAGCGCAGGTGGGTGGAGAAGTCGTGCTGCCGCAGCTTGAGCGAGACCGTGCGGCCGAACAGCCCGGCCTTGCGCAGCCGCCCCGAGACGCGCTCGGCCAGCAGGCGCAGCTCGGCCTCCACGGCGCGCACGTCGGTGAGGTCGGTGGCGAAGGTCTCCTCGGCCGAGACACTCTTGGCCTCCCGGTGGGTCACCACTTCGCGGTGGTCGACGCCGCGGGCCAGGGCGTGCAGGCCGTGCCCCCAGGACTCGCCGAGGATGGACACCAGGTCGGCCAGCGAGACGCGCCGCAGGTCCTGCACGGTGGCCACCCCGAAGGTCCGCAACCGGTCCCCCGTCGCCGGGCCCACGCCGGGCAGGGCGCGCACGGGCAGCCCGGCCAGGAAGGCCTCCTCCTCGCCGGGCCAGATGACGCGAAACCCGTCCGGCTTGGCGGCCTCGGAGGCCATCTTGGCCATCATCTTGGAGCTGCCGATGCCCACCGACGCCGTGAGCCCGCCGGTGGCCCCCGCGATGGCGGAGCGCAGCTCGCGCGCCACGGCCTCGGCGTCCTGCCGCGACCAGGTCTCCACCGGGTGCGGCGCGTCCCCTGCGGCCAGGTCGGCGTACGCCTCGTCGATGCTCACCTGCTCCACCACCGGCGCCAGGGCGCGCAGGGCGTCCATGGCCGCGCGGCTGCTGGCCCGGTAGGCCTCGCGCCGCCCGCTGAGGAAGGCCGTTCCCCCGGGCGACAGCGCGCGGGCCTGCCAGCCCGGCATCGCCGACCGGATGCCGTACACACGCGCCTCGTAGCTGGCCGTGGCCACCACGCCGCGCCGTCCGGTGCCACCCACCACCACCGGACGCCCCCGCAGGGAGGGCTTGTCGCGTTGCTCCACCGCCGCGAAGAAGGCGTCGAGGTCCACGTGCAGGACCGAGGCGGTGGGGCGCATGCGCACACCGTAGGTGACCGGCGGGTCCCCCTCCGGCAGACGCATTCCACCGTGGCAGAATCCACGCCGTGGTCCAGCAGAGCGCCACGACTGTTCAGCATGTCTGGAGGCTCTGATGCACCACCACCAGGACGAGACCCCGCGCGGGGCGACGCCGGGATCACCCACCCACGGCGACGCGGAGTCCGTGCGCCGCCGGCTGACCGCCGCCCGTGACCTCCCCGAGGCCGCCCGCCAGGCCGAGCTGGCCGAGGTGGTGGCCGACCACCTGCCCTTCGCCCGCCGTCTTGGCCGCCGTCACGCCCCCACGCCCGCGTGGGTGGACGACTGCGAGCAGGTGGCCTGCATGGGGCTGGTGCTGGCCGTCCAGCGCTGGGACCCCTCCCACGGCACCACCCTCTCGACCTTCGCCGTGCCCACCATCGTGGGTGAGCTGCGCCGCTACCTGCGCGACAGCACGTGGTGGGTCCGCCCGCCGCGGGCCGTCCAGGAGTTGGCCCTGCAGGTCCGGGCCACCGAGGACGAGCTGCGCCAGCGGGTGGGCGGGGAGCCCCCTACGGAGCAGGTGGCGCAGCGGCTCGGCGTGGACGAGGCGCAGGTGCGCGAGGCCCGACGGGCCCTGGCCGGGCGCTCCCCCGAGGGGCCCGACGACCAGGCCGAGCCGCGGTGGGTCACCGCCGCCCCGGCCGGCCACGTGGACGAGTGGCTCTCCCTGCAGCCCCACCTGCAGGCCCTGGACCCGCTGGACCGGACGGTGCTGCTGCGCCGCTACCTGGAGGACGAGACGCAGGGCCGCATCGCCGCGTCGATGGGGATCTCCCAGGCCCAGGTGAGCCGGCGGCTGCAGCGGGCCCTGACCACCCTGCGTGCCCAGGTGCAGCAGCAGCGCGGGCAGGACACCGCCTGAGCCGGCGGCGCCGTCCCCGCCGGCGGGATCAGCGCTTCGGCAGGCGGGGCAGCCCGCGGGGACGTCCCTGCGCCCGCCGG
>NZ_KV824696.1:0-4079 GCF_001816045.1 Kytococcus sp. HMSC28H12 | reverse complement strand
GGCTCCCCAGCCGGACCCGCGACAGCCGCACCCGCTCACGGGCCTCCAGGGCCGACCCGCCCCGGAGTACGGCCAGTACGCCCCCGGGCACGGGCCCGACGGCAGCGCCCCCGAGGCCGGGGACGGCGCCCCGCAGAGTGGCTCGGACCCCGCCGGCGGCGCTCACCGTCTCTGACGCCGGCCCGTAGACTGGGCCCGCACGCGACCGCCACCCGGCCAGCCCCGACACCTGGCGCCGTCGCGCCCCATCCTGCTCGCCGTCCATCGGCGACCCCCCTTCTGCAACAGGAGTTCCCAGTGCCCACCGGAAAGGTCAAGTGGTACGACGCCGACAAGGGCTTCGGCTTCATCGGCGACGACGCCGGCGGTGACGTCTTCCTGCGCGCGGCCGCCCTGCCTGCCGGCGTGACCACCCTGCGCCCCGGCACCCGGCTGGAGTACAGCATCGTCCAGGGCCGCAAGGGTGACCAGGCCATGCACGTCGCGATGGTGGACGCCCCGCCGTCCGTGCAGCGTGGCCGCACCCTGCGCGACCGGAAGCCGGCCGACGACATGGCCGTGGTGGTGGAGGACCTCATCCGCCTCCTCGACGACGCGTCCAACCAGCTGCGCCGCGGCCGCTACCCCGACGCCCGCCACGGCGAGACCCTTGCCAAGGCGCTGCGCGCCGTGGCCGACCAGTTCGAGATGGGGCGCTGATGAGCACCACGCCCGAGTCCCGCCCGGCCACCCGCCCCGCCCGCGCCCCTCGCCCGGACACGGCCCTCATGGAGGCCGTGGACGCCGCCCGCGAGGGCCTGCACGGCATCGCCGCCGAGGGCTCCGTGGGCGAGCACACTGGCGCCCGCTCGGTGGGTGAGCGCCTGGTCACGCACGCCTTCACCTGCCTGATGCCGGGCTACACCGGATGGCAGTGGGAGGTCACCCTGGCCCGTGCCCCGCGCAGCCGCCGCGTCACCGTGTGCGAGGCCCACCTCGCCCCCGCCGAGGGGGCCCTGCTGGCCCCGGAGTGGGTGCCGTGGGCCGACCGGCTGCGCCCCGAGGACTTCGGTGTGGCCGACGCGAAGGCCGAGGAGGCCCAGCTGGTGCTGGTGGCCCCCCAGGCCCTGCCCGTGCGCCCCGGCGGTCACCAGCCCGAGCGCGTGGCCGCCCGCTGCGAGCAGTGCGACTGCACCGGCTACCTCGTGCCCGTGGAGGTGCTGCGCGCCGACCGCGCCGCCCTGACCGAGCCGGAGCCCGACCCCCTGCCCGACCCGCTCGTGGACGAGTTCGAGCTCGAGGTGGTGGACCTCTCGGAGGTGGAGCCCGAGGCCTCCGGTGCCGAGACCGAGGCCGGTGCCGAGCCGTCGCAGGCCCGGGAGTCCGACGCCGACGCCCCCACCACCGCCGAGGACCGCGCGTGAACGCGGCGCTCGAGCGCTGGTTCCACCTGCAGGAGCGGGGCACCACCGTCGTGCAGGAGGTGCGCGGCGGCGTCGTCACCTTCTTCACGATGGCCTACATCATCGTGCTCAACCCGCTGATGATCGGCACCGTGGCCGACGGCACCGGCGAGTTCCTCGGCGGCGGCCACGAGCCCAACATCGCGATGGTGGCCGCGGCCACGGCGCTGGTGGCCGGCGTCATGACCATCCTCATGGGCGTGGTGGCCAACTACCCCCTCGCCCTGGCCACGGGCCTGGGCCTCAACGCGTTCATCGCCTTCGGCGTGGCGAGCCTCCCGCAGGTCACCTGGGCCGACGCGATGGGCCTGGTGGTCATGGAGGGGCTCATCATCCTGCTGCTGGTGCTCACCGGTTTCCGGCAGGCGGTCTTCCACGCCATCCCGGCGCAGCTCAAGACGGCCATCAGCGTGGGCATCGGCCTGTTCATCGCCTTCGTCGGCCTCGTGGACGCCGGCATCGTGCGCAAGCCCGCCTCCGGTCCCGTGCCGGTGGAGATGGGTGTGGGTGGATTCCTCGCCGGGTGGCCCACCGTGGTGTTCGTGATCGGCCTGCTGGCCATCGTCGTGATGATGGTGCGCGGCGTCCGCGGCGCCATCCTCTACGGCATCCTCGGTGCCACCGTGCTGGCCATGGTGGTGGAGGCCGTCGCCGGCATCGGGTCGCAGACCGACGCCACCGGCAAGGTCGTCAACCCGACCGGCTGGGGCCTCAACGTGCCGCGCGTGCCCGACAGCTGGGTGCAGGCGCCGGACTTCGGCCTCATCGGGCAGTTCGACCTGCTGGGTTCCTTCTCCTCCATCGGCGTGGTGGGGGCGAGCCTGCTGGTCTTCACCCTCCTGCTGGCCGACTTCTTCGACACGATGGGCACGATGGTGGCCGTCGGTGCCGAGGCCGACCTGCTCGACGAGGAGGGCAACCCGCCGGGCGCGCAGCGCATCCTCGTGGTCGACTCGCTGGCTGCCGCCGCCGGTGGTGTGGGCTCGGTGAGCTCCAACACGAGCTTCATCGAGTCGGCCTCCGGCGTGGGCGAGGGTGCCCGCACGGGCCTGGCGAGCGTGGTCACCGGCGTGCTCTTCCTGCTGGCCACCTTCCTCTCCCCGCTGGTGTCGGTGGTGCCCTACGAGGCCGCCACCCCCGCCCTGGTGGTCGTCGGCTTCCTGATGATGCAGCAGGTCACCGGCATCGAGTGGAACCGTCTGGACATCGCCGTGCCGGCCTTCCTGACCATCGTCCTCATGCCCTTCACGTACTCGATCACCGCCGGCATCGGTGCCGGGTTCGTGACCTACGTGGTGCTGCAGGTGGTGCAGGGCCGCGGCAAGCAGCTGCACCCGCTGATGTGGCTCATCGCCGTGATGTTCCTGCTCTACTTCGGCATCGACCCGATCCGCGACCTGGCAGGTGTGTGATGAGTGCCCAGTCCCGACGCATCATCGTCCTCGTGACTCTGGCGGCCCTGATCCTGGGCCCCGTGCTGGCGGCCCTGTTCAACTGAGCTCCGGCTCGGCCCCGGTAGCCGAACGGCCCCCTCTCCCCGCGGGTGAGGGGGCCGTTCGCGCGCGATGCCTCAGGAGGCCGGCGGCGTGGCGCTCATGGGCGAGGAGTCGCCCGACGGCTGTTCGATGCTGGGGATGGTGATCGTCCCGTTCCCCGGCGAGGGGCTGGTCCCCGGCTCGCTCGGCGACTCCTCGCCCGTGCCGGTCGGGCTCGGCGACTCCTCGGTGGGCGAGTCCGCGGGCGACGACGGGGCCTGCGTGCTGGACGTGCCGGAGTCAGCCGCGTCGTCACCGGAGCTGCTGCAGGCGGTGAGACCGCCGAGTGCCAGGGCTGCGACGGCCAGGAGGCCGGATCGGGTGCTGGCTGCCATGGGAACCTTCCTTCGTGGTCGGGGTCACACCACGGTGGACCACCGGGGGCCCGGTGCCAACCCCACGGGCCCGACTGTGAGGAACCCGTGAGGCCGGCACCGGAACGGCCGGGTCAGGCCACGTCCACCGGCCCGGCCTCGGCGGCGAACCGCTGTGCGCGCAGCGAGCGGCGCAGGCCGTCCACTTCGTCGGCCACGATGCGGCGCAGCGCCGCGGGGGCCTCGGGGTGGGTGGTGAGCCACTCCTGGGCGGCGGCCTCGCTGGCCTCGCCCTCGGGGAAGGTGCCGGGCACGATCCGCTCGGCGATCTCCATCGCGTGGTCGGCCCAGATGCCCTCGAGACGGCCGAAGTACTCCTCGCGCAGCCAGCCCAGCTCCTCGGAGCGCAGCGGCTGGCGCATGCCCTCGATGGTGGCCGACACGTGGTCGTTCGTCATCGACAGCGGCGTGAGCAGGCGCTCCCAGGCCTCGCGGCGGCCCTGCTCACCGGGGAGCGAGGTGACGGCGGCCAGATGGCGCGTGATGGTGGTGTTGTTGCGCTCCGCCTCCAGCTCGGCGTCGAGCTCCTCCCGGGTGGCCTGGCCGGTGGCCGCCAGGGCGGTCCACAGGTCCCAGCGGCGGTCGGACTCCCACGCCAGGCCCTCGATCGTCTCGGTGCCCTCGAGCAGGCCGCGGGCCACCTCGCCCGACGCCGGATGCGTGGCCGCCGCGGCCCCGAAGGCCCGCTGCCACACCAGCTGGGCGTCGGAACCCGGCTCGGCGGCGCG
>NZ_KV824695.1:0-28790 GCF_001816045.1 Kytococcus sp. HMSC28H12 | reverse complement strand
GAGGCCGTGCTGGCCGTGGCCAACCTGCTGTGGGTGGTCTTCCTCGCGCTGGGCAGCCTGCTCCCCTCGCACCGCTTCGGTGCCCCGTGGGAGACGCTCGTGCGGCTCACCCCGTCGGGTGCCCTCGGTGACGGGCTGCGCGCGGCGCTGGGTGACGGGCACCTGGACGGGGTGGCCGTCCTCGTGCTGCTGGCCTGGACCGTGCTGGGTGGGCTGCTGGCCACGCGCGTGTTCCGCTGGTCGGACTGAGGCGGGCCCCGGTGCCGGGCGCAGTCGCCGGCACCACGCGACGCCTGCCGCGGCGCGATCCACGACGCATCGTAGGATTTGCCCCCGTGAACACCCCCGCACCCGCAGCCCCCCGCACCACTCCTCCGTCGGCCGAGGACTCCCTGGACACCGGCACCCCGGCCCTCACCGGCTGGCGCCGCATCGGACGGTGGGTGCGTCCGCTGCTGTGGCTCAACCTGGCCGTGGAGATCGGCATCGTGCTCACCGGCGGCCTGGTGCGGCTCACCGGGTCCGGGCTGGGCTGCCCCACCTGGCCGCACTGCGACCCCGGCTCGTTCACCCCGGTGATCGAGGAGGCCGACGGCATCCACCCGTACATCGAGTTCGGCAACCGCACGCTCACCGGTGTGGTGGGCATCGTGGCGATGCTGCTCGTGCTGGCCGTGGTGGCCCGGGGCGGGGAGCGTCGCCGCAAGCAGCTGCCATGGGCGCTGGCCGTCGTGGGCGGCATCGTGGCGCAGATCGTGCTCGGGGGCATCACGGTGCGCACCCACCTCAACCCGGTCACTGTGAGCGCGCACTTCCTCGTCTCGATGCTGCTGGTCACCGCCTCGGCCGCCGTGCTGTGGTTCGACCGCTCGGCCGACGAGGTGCAGCACCCGCCGCTCCCCCGCCCCCTGCACCTGGTGGCCGGGCTGGCCGCCGTCACCGCGGCCGTGGTGCTCACCCTCGGCACCGTGGTGACCGGCTCGGGCCCGCACTCCGGTGACGCCGACGCCCCTGCGCGCTACCTGCTCGACGTGAAGACCATGAGCTGGCTCCACGCGGACTCGGTGATGCTCTTCTGCGGCCTGGTCGCTGCCATGCTGCTGGGCCTGCACCTGCTGCCGCAGGCGACCACCCACGCCAAGCGCGTGTGGTGGGCGGTGCTCGCGGTGACCCTGGCCCAGGGCCTGCTGGGCTACGTGCAGTACGCGCTGGCCGTGCCAGCGCCCCTGGTGGCGCTGCACATGCTCGGCGCCTGCCTGCTGGTCTGGGCGCTCACCTGGGGCGTGCTGGCCGTCCGCCGCTGAGCGGGCCGAGCCTCTCCCAGCCGAGGGGGGGGGTCCGGGCCTCCGCGCACGGGAAAGCCCATGCCGCACGGGAAAGGTGCTGGCGGCACGCGGACCATCGCGTGCGACCAGCACCTTTCCGGTGCTTGGTGACACTGGCCGTGCGGTGGGCCGCCGGGCGCCCTCTGGCCCCTGTTCGGGGCGCCGAGCCTGGGGCTGACCGGGTCCGTGCTGGGCCTGTCAGGCGCCCTCCCATCCTCCTGACCTGCCGACGTGCTTGGTCGACCCACCCTCGGGGGGACGGTCAGGCAGCTGTTGCGTGGGTCAGGAGCAGTTGAGCCTGTCAGGAGCCGGGCGGAGCCGTCGTGACGCCCCTCGTCGCGGGGGCCTCTACGAGCGACAGGGGGTCCCGGCCCCCGGGCACGCGGAAAGCCCACGCCGCACGGGAAAGGTGCTGGCCCCACGCGCACCATCGCGGGCGACCAGCACCTTTCGCGTGCCCAGTGACACCTCCCGTGCGGGCCGGCCGCCGAGGCTCGCCCGAGTCAGCCGTGGCCAGTGGACGTCATGGCCCATCGGCGCCTGGGCCGTCACGCGGCCCCGGAGCCAGCTCAGCCCAGGCCGGGCAGCGCCCAGTAGAGGAGCGGGTCCACGGCCACGGCCATGAACAGCACGCTCACGTAGCTGATGGAGTAGTGGAAGAGCCGCATCGGCTTGATCTCGGCCTCGCTCAGACCGGCGCGCGCCCCACGCAGCAGGGTGTGCGACTCCATGAGGAACAGGCCGCCGGAGAGCACCGCCACCACGGTGTAGAGCCACCCCATCGGCGCCACGGGGATGAGCACCAGCGAGGTGAGCACGGTGGCCCAGGCGTAGAGCACGATCTTCTTGCCGACCGCCACGTTGTCCTCGATGACGGGCAGCATGGGCACGCCGGCGTTGGCGTAGTCGTCGCGGAACTTCATGGACAGCGGCCAGTAGTGCGGCGGGGTCCAGAAGAAGACGAACAGGAAGAGCACGAAGGGCGCCCAGGCCAGCGAGTTGGTGACGGCCGACCAGCCGATGAGCACCGGGATGCAGCCGGCCACCCCGCCCCAGACAATGTTCTGGCTGGTCCGGCGCTTGAGCACGATCGTGTAGAACCACGCGTACAGCACGATGGCGGCGAAGGACAGCGCGGCCGAGAGCCAGTTGACCAGCAGCCCCAGCCACAGCACGGACGCGATGCCGAGCACGGCGCCGAACACAAGGGCCGCCCGGGGGCTGATCTGCCCGGTGACCAGCGGCCGGTTGCTGGTGCGGTGCATCTTGGCGTCGATGTCGCGGTCCAGGTAGCAGTTCAGGACGTTCGCGCTCGAGGCCGACAGGGTGCCGCCGATGAGCGTGGCCACCACCAGCCACCAGCTCGGCACGCCCCGCTCGGCCAGGAACATCACCGGGAAGGTGGTGATGAGCAGCAGCTCGATGATGCGGGGCTTGCAGAGGGAGACGTACGCCCGGACGGTGGACCACGCGCCGGAGTCCGACGGGCTGGCGGGGGTCGCCGCCACCTGATCTGCCCCTGAAGTCACGGTGTCCTCTCGAGCGTCGGTGCTGGGTGCACGCACACCGAGCCGTCCCGGCCCGTGAGTGCGGTGGCCCATCGTATCCGTCGCCCCCGACGATCTGCGACGCAGCGTCGTTGACCTCCCGCCGCGCCCTCCCGGCGACGGCCGCCCTTCCGTGGGCGGACCCCGCGGGGTGCCCCCCTCCACCCCGGGACGCATAGGGTGGAGACCCGCCCGTCCGTGCGTTTCCCCCATCCCAAGGAGTGCAGCGTGACCGAGTCCAGCAAGCCCACCCGCGACAGCCAGCTCGCCGACCCCGTGGCGCAGCAGGTGGGGTGGACCGACACCGACCTGCGCGCCGTGGACACCGCCCGCCTCCTGGCCGCCGACGCCGTGGAGAAGTGCGGCAGCGGCCACCCGGGCACGGCGATGTCGCTGGCGCCCGCGGCCTACCTGCTGTTCCAGAAGGTCATGCGCCACGACCCGAACGACGCGCACTGGCTGGGCCGTGACCGCTTCGTGCTCTCGGCGGGGCACTCCTGCCTGACGCAGTACGTGCAGCTCTACTACTCCGGCTACGGCCTGGAGATGGACGACCTCAAGGCCCTGCGCACCTGGGGCTCGCAGACCCCCGGCCACCCGGAGGTGCACCACACCACCGGCGTGGAGGCCACCACCGGCCCGCTCGGCTCCGGCCTGGCCACCGCAGTGGGCATGGCGATGGCGCAGCGCCGCCAGCGCGGGCTGCTCGACCCCGATGCCGCCCCCGGGGAGTCCCCCTTCGACCACCACGTGTGGGTCATCGCCTCCGACGGCGACATCATGGAGGGCGTCACCGCCGAGGCCTCCTCGTTGGCCGGGCACCAGGAGCTCGACAACCTCACGGTCATCTACGACGACAACGAGATCTCCATCGAGGACGACACCGACATCTCGTTCTCCGAGGACGTGGCGAAGCGCTACGAGGCCTACGGCTGGAACACCATGACCGTCGACTGGCGCGCCACCGACCCGTACACCGAGGACGTGGACGCCCTGTGGCGTGCGCTCGAGGAGTCGAAGAAGGCCGACGGGCGCCCCACCCTCATCAAGCTGCGCACTGTCATCGGCTGGCCGGCGCCCACCAAGCGCGACACCGGCTCGGCGCACGGTGCGGCCCTGGGCGCCGAGGAGATCGCCGGCACCAAGGAGCTGCTCGGCTTCGACCCCGAGGTCGCCTTCCCCATGGACGACGAGGTTCTGGCGCACGTCCGCCAGGTGGCCGACCGCGGCGCCGCCGCCCACGCCGAGTGGGACACCCGGCTGGCCGCCTGGCGCGAGGCCAACCCCGAGAACGCGGCCCTGCTGGACCGCCTGGTCGCCCAGCAGCTGCCCGAGGGGTTCGCCGAGGCCTTCCCGACCTGGACCGCCGACGACAAGCCGCTGGCCACGCGTGCCGCCTCCGGCCAGGTGCTCAACGCCCTGGCCGAGGTGATGCCGGAGCTGTGGGGTGGCTCCGCCGACCTCGCCGGCTCCAACAACACCACCATGGACGGCGTGCCGAGCTTCGTGCCGGAGTCCAAGGCCACCACGATGTTCAGCGGCCACCGCTACGGCCGCACCCTGCACTTCGGCATCCGGGAGAACGCCATGGGCATGGCGCTCACTGGCATCGCGCTGGAGGGCCTCACCCGCCCCTACGGCGGCACCTTCCTGACCTTCAGCGACTACATGCGCCCCGCGGTGCGCCTGGCCGCCATCCAGCAGGCACCGGTGACCTACGTGTGGACGCACGACTCCATCGGCCTGGGCGAGGACGGCCCCACGCACCAGCCGGTGGAGCACCTGGCCTCGCTGCGTGCCATCCCCGGCCTGGACGTGGTGCGCCCCGCCGACGCCAACGAGACCGCCGTGGCCTGGCGCACGGTGCTGGGCCACGTGGACCACCCGGCCGCGCTGATCCTGACCCGGCAGGCGGTGCCGCACCTGGACCGCGAGCAGTACGCCTCGGCCGAGGGCGTGGCCAAGGGCGGCTACGTGCTGGCCGACGCCGAGGGCGAGCTCCGGGTGCTCCTCATGGCCACCGGGTCGGAGGTGCAGCTCGCGCTGGAGGCCCGCAGGACGCTGCAGGCCGAGGGCATCGGCACCCGCGTCGTCTCGATGCCGTGCCGCGAGTGGTTCGACGCCCAGGACCAGGCCTACCGCGACGAGGTGCTCCCGCCGTCGGTGCGCGCACGCGTGAGCGTGGAGGCCGGCCTGGCGATGTCCTGGTGGGACCTGCTGGGCGACGCCGGTCAGGCCGTCTCCCTGGAGCACTTCGGGGCCTCCGCCCCCGCCGAGGTGCTGTTCGAGGAGTTCGGCATCACCGCCGCGGCCACCGTGGCCGCGGCCCGGAAGTCCCTGTCGATCGTGGAAGGCCAGTGAGCATGTCGCACACCACCCCCGAGGCCAGCGCCGTCACCCGCCTGGAGTTCCCCGGCGCCCCGCAGCCGGTGCGGGACCTCTCCGCGCAGGGCGTCTCCATCTGGCTGGACGACCTCTCCCGCCCTATGGTCCGCGAGGGCCGGCTGCAGGAGTACGTGGACACCCGCGCCGTCGTCGGCGTGACCACCAACCCGTCCATCTTCGCCAAGGCGCTGGCCGAGGCCGCCGACTACGACGAGCAGGTGCGCGAGATCGCCGCCGAGGGCGTGGACGTGGACGAGGCCGTGTACCGCCTCACCACCACCGACGTGGCCGACGCCTGCGACGTGCTCCTCCCCCTGTACGAACGGACCGGCGGGCAGGACGGCCGCGTCTCCATCGAGGTTGACCCGCACCTGGCCGCCGACACCCAGGGCACCGTGGAGATGGCCCGCCGCCTGTGGCAGACCATCGACCGGCCGAACCTGCTCATCAAGATCCCGGCCACGGTGGAGGGCCTGCCGGCCATCACCCAGGTGATCGCCGAGGGCATCAGCGTCAACGTGACGCTCATCTTCTCCCTCGACCGCTACCGCGGTGTGATGAACGCCTACCTCACCGGCCTGGAGCAGGCCCGCGAGGCCGGCCGCGACCTGTCCACCATCCACTCGGTGGCGAGCTTCTTCGTCTCCCGCGTGGACGCCGAGGTGGACAAGCGCCTGGCCGCCCTGGGCGACCCGGCCGCGGCCGATCTCAGGGGGAGGGCCGCCCTGGCCAACGCCCGCCTGGCCTACCAGGCCTTCGACGAGGTGTTCTCCACCCCGCGCTGGCAGACCCTCGCCGACGACGGCGCGACCGTGCAGCGCCCGCTGTGGGCCTCCACCTCGGTGAAGGACGAGTCCCTGCCGGACACGCTGTACGTCACCGGCCTGGTAGCCCCCAACACCGTCAACACGATGCCGGCCGCCACCCTGGAGGCCACCGCTGACCACGCGGAGGTCACCGGTGACACGGTGCAGTCCACCTACGCGGAGTCCTCCGCGGTGCTGGACCGCCTCGAGGCCCTGGGCATCCGCTACCAGGAGGTGGTGGACCAGCTGGAGCGCGAGGGCGTGCAGAAGTTCGCCGACGCCTGGGACGAGTTGCTCGGCTCGGTGCAGCAACAGCTCGACGCCGCGACGTCCTGACCCACCTGCAGCCACCCGCCCGAGAAGGGGAACCACCCGTGTTGGAACGCTCCAGCGAGATCATCGTCGACGCCACCGGACCGGCCGCGGACGCCATCGCCGCGCACGTGGAGCGCCTGGTGACCGAGAAGGTGGCCAGCCGCATCGCCGCGAAGGACGCCACCGTGTGGGGCGAGGCCGCGCACGAGGAGGCCCGGAAGCGGCTCGGGTGGGTGGACCTGCACCGCACCAGCCGGTCGCTGGTGGGCGAGGTGGAGACCCTCGCCGACCGCCACCGCGGGCACGACCGGGTGGTGCTGTGCGGCATGGGCGGCTCCTCGCTGGCGCCGGAGGTGGTCACCACCACCGCGGGCCGGGAGCTCGTGGTGTGCGACTCCTCCGACCCGCAGATGGTGCGCACGGCCCTGGGCACGCCGGAGGATCTCGCCCGCACCGTGGTGGTGGTGAGCTCCAAGAGCGGCTCCACCGCCGAGACCGACTCGCAGCGCCGGGCCTTCGTGGCCGCCCTCGAGGCCGCCGGGCTCGACCCCGCCGACCACGTGGTGGTCGTGACCGACCCCGGTTCCCCCCTCGACGAGGAGGCACGGGCCGCGGGATGGGCCGTGGTGAACGCCGACCCCGAGGTGGGTGGTCGCTACAGCGCGCTCACCGCCTTCGGGCTGGTGCCCAGCGGGCTGGCCGGCGTGGACGTGGAGGCCCTGCTCGACGAGGCCGAGGCCGTGGCCGACGTGCTGGCCGAGGACGAGGCAGGCAACCCCGCGCTGCGCCTGGGGGCGGTGCTCGCCGGCCTCGAGGGCACACGCCGGGACGTGCTCGTGGTGAGCGACGCCGGCACGTCCATCCGTGGGCTGGGTGACTGGGCCGAGCAGCTCGTCGCCGAGTCCACCGGCAAGCAGGGCACCGGCGTGCTGCCGGTGGTGGACCTTCTCTCCACGCAGGGTGGCGAGCCCCTCTCCCACCGCCTGGCCGATCTGCCGGACGTGACCGTGGCGCGCGTCATCGGCGACGAGGTGGACGAGCGCGACGACTGGTTCGCCGGCGACGACCTGCAGCCGGTGGACGCCGAGAACCCCGCCGCCGTGGTGAACGTGGGCGGCTCGCTCGGCGGGCAGTTCCTGCTCTGGGAGACCGCCACGGCCGTGGCCGGGTACCTCCTGGGCATCAACCCCTTCGACCAGCCGGACGTGGAGAGTGCCAAGAAGGCCGCCCGCCAGCAGATGTCCGGTGGGGCCGGCGGCTCCTCCGAGCCCGCTCTCGTCGCCTCGGAGGTGGAGGTCCGCGCCGAGGGCGGTTTCCTCGGGGACGCCGCCTCGGTGCAGCAGGCGGTCGACGCCCTGCTGGCACAGGTGGGGCCCTCGGGCTACCTCGCGGTGATGGCCTACGTGGACCGCTGGCAGCACGGGGACGAGGCGGCCGCGGTGCAGGCCGCCCTCACCGCGGCCACGGGGCGTCCGGTGACCGTCGGGTTCGGCCCGCGCTTCCTGCACTCCACCGGCCAGTTCCACAAGGGCGGCCCCGCCGACGGGGTGTACCTGCAGGTCACCCGGGCCGTCCCCGAGGGCGCCGACCTGGAGGTCCCCGGCCGGGACTTCACCTTCGGTGAGCTCATCGCCGCCCAGGCGGCCGGCGACGCACAGGTGCTCGCCGAGCACGGCCGGCCCGTGCTGCGCCTGCACGCCCTGTCCGATGCCGGGTACACCGCCGTGCTGCAGGCCCTCACCGCAGGCTGCGGGCAGGACGGGCGCCGGGGGAACGAGGCATGAGCCCTGCGCGCGTGGCCGCCGACCACAACCCGCTGCGGGTCGACGACGACAAGCGCCTGCCCCGCATCGCCGGGCCGAGCGCGTTGGTGCTCTTCGGCGTCACCGGCGACCTGGCCCGCAAGAAGCTGCTGCCGGCGATCTACGACCTCGCCAACCGCGGCCTGCTCCCCTCGGGCTTCTCCCTGGTGGGCTTCGCCCGCCGCGACTGGGACGGGCAGGACTTCGCCGCCGAGGTGAAGGCCGCGGTCAAGGAGCACTCCCGCACCCCCTTCGACGAGGACGTGTGGAACACCCTGGCCCAGGGCACCCGCTTCGTGGCCGGGACCTTCGACGACCCCGACGCCTACGCCGAGCTGGCCACCGTTCTCGAGGAGCTCGACGCCCTGCGCGGCACCGGGGGCAACCGGGCTTTCTACCTCTCCATCCCGCCCCGCTTCTTCGCCGAGGTGTGCCAGCAGCTGCAGGCCGCCGGGCTCTCCACCCCGCACGAGGGCTCCTGGCGCCGCGTCGTCATCGAGAAGCCCTTCGGCCACGACGAGCAGTCGGCCCGAGAGCTCAACGCGATCGTGGAGGAGGTGTTCCCCGCCGACGCGATCTTCCGCATCGACCACTACCTGGGCAAGGAGACGGTGCAGAACATCCTGGCGCTGCGCTTCGCCAACCAGATGTTCGAGCCGATCTGGAACTCCCACTACGTGGACCACGTGCAGATCACGATGGCCGAGGACATCGGCATCGCCGGACGCGCCGGCTACTACGACGGCGTCGGCGCCGCCCGCGACGTCATCCAGAACCACCTGCTGCAGCTCATGGCCCTCACGGCCATGGAGGAGCCGGTGAGCTTCGAGGCCAAGGACCTGCGCACCGAGAAGGAGAAGGTGCTGGCCTCCACCTCCCTGGCCGGGCCGGTGGAGGAGTCCGCTGTGCGCGGCCAGTACTCCGCGGGCTGGCAGGGCAACGAGAAGGTGGGCGGCTACCTGCAGGAGGAGGGCGTGGCGCGCGGCTCGGTGACCGAGACCTACGCCGCGCTCAAGCTGGCCGTGGACACCCGTCGCTGGGCCGGCGTGCCGTTCTACCTGCGCGCCGGCAAGCGCCTGGGCAAGCGGGTCAGCGAGATCGCCGTGGTGTTCAAGCGGGCCCCGCACCTGCCGTTCACGGACACCGCCACCGAGGAGCTGGGGCAGAACGCCATCGTCGTGCGCGTGCAGCCGGACGAGGGTGTCACCATGCGCTTCGGCTCCAAGGTGCCCGGGCCGCAGATGGAGGTGCGCGACGTGACCATGGACTTCGGCTACGGCAACGCGTTCACCGAGTCCTCCCCCGAGGCCTACGAGCGGCTCATCCTGGACGTGCTGCTCGGCGAGCCGCCGCTCTTCCCCCGCCACGAGGAGGTCGAGCTGTCCTGGCGCATCCTCGACCCCGTGACCGCCCACTGGGACTCCCCCGAGGCCCCGGCCCCCGACCAGTACCCGGCCGGCACCTGGGGTCCCCGGTCCAGCGACGCGATGATGGCCGCCGACGGACGCGCCTGGAGGCTCCCGTGATCCTCGACTACCCCGACGTCTCGGCCCGCACCCTGGCCCGTGAGCTGGTGCGGATCCGCACCGACCAGGGCGCGATGGCGCTGGGCCGCGTGCTCAGCCTGGCCGTCGTGACGCACTCCGACCGGATCGACGAGGTGCTGGAGATCGCCACCGCCGCCACCCGCCAGCACCCGAGCCGCATCATCGTGCTGGTGAAGAGCTCCCCCGAGGGCGCCGCGCGGCTGGACGCCCAGGTGCGCCTGGGCGGCGACGCCGGCGCCAGCGAGATCGTGGTGCTGCACCTGCACGGCGAGCTGGTGGAGCACGAGCACGCGGTGCTGCTGCCGCTGCTGCTGCCGGACTCCCCCGTGGTGGCCTGGTGGCCCGGTGCCCCGCCGGCCTCCTTCCACGACTCCCCCGTGGCCCAGGTGGCCAGCCGGCGCATCACCACCATGGCCGAGGCCGGGGACCCCGGCCCCACGCTGGCCCGCATGGCCGCCAGCTACGCCCCGGGCGACACCGACATCGCGTGGACGCGCATCACCCGGTGGCGGGCGTTGCTGGCCGCCGCGCTGGACGAGCCGCCCTTCGAGCAGGTGACCTCGGTGACGGTCACCGGCGGCTCGGACAGCCCCCGGGTGGACCTGCTGGGCCTGTGGCTCGGCATGAGCCTGGACTGCCCGGTGACGCGCGCCCGCTCCCGCCCCGGTGAGGGCGTGATGTCGGTACGGCTGCAGCGGGAGTCCGGCCCCATCGACCTGGTGCGCGTGGACGGCGACACCGCCGTGCTGCTGGCGCCCGGCAAGCTGCCCCGCCGGGTGACCCTGCCCCACAGCACGATGGCGCAGAGCCTGGCCGCCGAGCTGCACCGCCTGGACGTGGACTCTGTGTACGAGCGCGTGCTGCGCGCCGTGGGCCGGGTGCACGTGGACAGCACCACCGCCAGCGAGGCCTACCGCGCGCGGAAGGCCCTGGACACCGCATCGGCCCTGGCCGCAGAGGCCGCGGCCCTCGCCCCGCAGAAGGAGGACGCATGACCACTCCGCAGCTGACCGTCTCGCAGACCCCCGAGCAGACCGCGTCCGCGCTCGTGGATGCCCTCGTGGCGCTGCTGGCCGAGCGCCCCGCCGCGCACGTGGGCCTCACCGGTGGCTCCATGGGCGTGGCCGTGGCCCAGGAGGTGGGCCGCCGCTGGACCACCGGCGAGGCCGACTTCTCCGGCGTGGACTGGTGGTTCAGCGACGAGCGCTTCCTGCCCGCCGGCGATGCCGAGCGCAATGCCCTGCAGGTGCGCCGCGCCCTGGGTGACGCCCCGTTGGCTGACGACCGCCTGCACGTGGTGGGCGCGGTCGCCCCGGACGCCGAGCCCGACCGCCTGGGGGCCGAGGACGCCGCCCAGGAGTACGCCGTGGCCATGGAGGAGGTGCCCCAGGCCGACGGGTTGCCGGTGTTCGACCTGCTGGTGCTGGGTGTGGGCCCGGACGCCCACGTGGCCTCCCTGTTCCCCGGCCACCCGGACTCCGGCCACACCGACCGGTGGACCACCGCCGTGGAGGACTCCCCCAAGCCCCCGCCGCTGCGTGTGTCGTTCACGATGCCGGTGCTCCGCGCCGCCGACGAGGTGTGGCTCGTGGCCACCGGCGAGGGCAAGGCCGCGGCCCTGGCGAGTGCGTCCGAGGCCTTCGCCGGGCCGGAGGTCCCCCTGCCGGGCGACGGGGCACCGCTGGAGGTGCCGGCCGCGTGGGCCGTGGGGCGGCACGGCACGCGCTGGTTCCTGGACCGCGCGGCGGCCTCCCGACTGGAGGGCTGAGCGCCGGGGCGCGCCCCTCAGGCGGTGCCGCGCTGCTCCCGCAGGCGGGCCAGCGCCTCGTCGAGCAGGGCCGCCCCGGCCTTCTCGTCACGACGCTCCTGCACGTAGGCCAGATGCGTCTTGTACGGCTGGATGCTGGGCGGGGGCGGCGGGTTCTCCGGGTCGCGACCAGCCGGCACGCCGCAGCGCACGCAGTCCCACTCCTCGGGGAGCTCCTCGGCCGCCTCGGCGGAGAAGGGCACGGTCGTGGTGTGCCCGTTGCAGCAGTGGTAGAGCACCTCGGTGGAGGCGGCGTCCTCGCCGCGCTCCATCTCCCCCATCGGCCCCGACCCGACGCGCGTGCCGCGGATCGCCTGTCCTCCGGTGACCATGCCCAGCTCCTGTCGTCCGGCCCGGGCGGTCAGGGCCGCCGGGCGACCTGCCTTACTTGATGACGCCCAGCGCCACGATGGCGGCGAACCACGTGAGCGCCATGCCGATGGTGATGCGGTTGAGGTTGCGCTCGGCCACCGTGGACGACCCACCGGTGGCCGAGACCCCTCCGCCGAACATGTCGGACAGACCGCCGCCCTTGCCCTTGTGCATGAGGATGAGCAGCACCAGGAAGAGGCTCGTCAGCACGAGCACCGCATCGAGGATCCAGCGGATGATGTCCATGGGGCGAAGGGTAACAACCGGTGCCGTCAGCGCCCGTGGTGGGACCGGTAGCGCACGATGGCGGCGAACTCCTCGGCGTCGAGGGAGGCGCCGCCCACCAGGGCGCCGTCCACGTCCGGCTGCTCCATGAGCTCGGCGATGGTGGCGGCCTTCACCGACCCGCCGTAGAGCACCCGCATCGAGGCGGCCAGCGCGTCGCCGTGGGTGGAGGCCACCTGCGCGCGCACCGCGGCGCAGACCTCCTGGGCGTCCTCGCTGGAGGCGACCTCCCCGGTTCCGATGGCCCACACCGGCTCGTAGGCGATGACCGTGGTGGCCAGCTCCTCGGCGGTCAGCCCGTCCAGCGCGGCGGCCACCTGCGCGGTGACGAAGGGCAGGTGCTCCCCGGCGGCGCGGACCTCGGAGGACTCCCCCACGCACACCACCGGCGACAGCCCGGCCTCGAGCGCGGCACCGACCTTGGCGCGCACGATCTCGTCGGTCTCGCCGTGGTCGGCGCGGCGCTCGGAGTGGCCCACGATGACGTAGGTGCAGCCGAGCTTGGCCAGCATCGAGCCCGAGACGTCACCGGTGTGCGCGCCCGAGGCGTGCTGGGAGAGGTCCTGGGCGCCCAGGCGCAGGTCCATGCGGTCGGCCTGGATGAGGGTGTCCACGCTGCGCAGGTGGGTGAACGGCGGGAAGAGCGCCACCTCCACGGACTCGTGGTCGTGCCGCGCGTCCTTGAGCACCCAGTCCAGCTTCTGCACCAGGTGGGTGCCCTGCAGGTGGTCGGTGTTCATCTTCCAGTTGCCGGCGATGAACGGCAGGCGGTCGGTCATGCGAGCACCGTGAGGCCCGGGAGCTCCTTGCCCTCCAGGTACTCCAGCGAGGCGCCGCCACCGGTGGAGATGTGGCCGAAGTCCTCGTCGGCGAAGCCCAGCTGGCGCACGGCCGCGGCGGAGTCGCCACCGCCGACGACGGTGAGCGCGCCGTCCTTCGTGATGTCGGCCAGGGCCTGCGCGACGGCCTTCGTGCCGGCGGCGTAGGGCTCCATCTCGAAGGCGCCCATGGGGCCGTTCCAGAACACGGTGCGACAGTCGGCGAGCTTCTCGGCGAACAGGCGCGCGGACTCCGGACCGATGTCCAGGCCCATGCGGTCGGCCGGGATGGCGTCGGCGGCCACGACCTCGTGGTCGGCCTCGGCGGAGAACTCGGTGGCGGCCACCACGTCGGTGGGCAGCACGATCTCCACGCCCTTCTCGCGGGCCTGCTCCAGGTAGCCCTTGCAGGTCTCCACCTGGTCGGCCTCGAGCAGGCTCCTGCCCACCTCGTGGCCCTGGGCCTTGAGGAAGGTGAACACCATGCCGCCACCGATGAGCAGGCGGTCCGCGGTCTTGATGAGATTGTCGATGACGCCGAGCTTGTCGCTCACCTTGGCGCCACCGAGCACGACGGCGTAGGGACGCTCGGGGTCGGTGGTGAGGCGCTGGGCGACCTCCACCTCGGCCTGCACCAGGCCGCCGGCGGCGGAGGGGAGCTGCTGGGCGATCTCGTGCACGGAGGCCTGGGCACGGTGCACCACGCCGAAACCGTCGGAGACGTAGGCGTCGGCGAACTGGGCCAGCTGGCCGGCGAAGGCCCCACGCTCGGCGACGTCCTTGCTCGTCTCGCCGGCGTTGAAGCGCAGGTTCTCCAGCAGGGCGATGTCGCCCTCGCCTAGGCCGTCGACGGTGGCCTGCGCGGACTCGCCGACCGTGTCGGTGGCGAAGGCGACCTCACGGCCGACCAGCTCCGAGAGGCGGCCGACGACCGGCTGCAGGGAGTACTGCGGGTCCGGCTCGCCCTTGGGGCGGCCCAGGTGCGCCACGACGACGACCCTGGCGCCGGCCTCGGAGAGCTTCTTCAGCGTGGGCGCCGACGCCACCAGGCGACCGTCGTCGGTGATGGTGGTGCCGTCCAGCGGGACGTTGAGGTCGGAGCGGACGAGGACGCGCTTGCCGCGCAGGTCGCCCAGGTCGTCGATGGTGCGCACGATGAGGCCTTTCCGGGGTCGTCGGAGGTCAGCGGTCGGTGCCGCCGCAGGGCACGGTACCCCGTGCGGGTCAGGTCTCGCGGGACGCCTCGGGCCCGGCCGCGGTGGCGGCGGGCGGGTGCTCGGTGAGCAGGGCGTCCACCTCTGCCTCGCTCACCGTCACGCGGGTGTCGTCCACGCCCAGCTCGGCGGCGCGGCGGTCGGCCATCGCCAGCAGGCGCCGGATGCGCCCGGCCACCGCGTCCTTGGTGAGTGGCGGGTCCGCCAGCTGGCCGAGCTCCTCCAGCGAGGCCTGCTTGTGCTGCATGCGCAGCTGGCCGGCCACGCGCAGGTGGTCGGGCACCTCCTCGCCGAGCAGCTCCATCGCCCGGGCCACGCGGGCGCTGGCGGCCACCGCGGCGCGGGCCGAGCGGCGCAGGTTGGCGTCGTCGAAGTTGGCCAGGCGGTTGGCAGTGCCGCGCACCTCGCGGCGCAGGCGGCCCTCCTCCCAGGCCAGCACCGCGTCGTGCGCCCCCATGCGCGTCAGCAGCGCGCTGATGCCGTCGCCGTCGCGCACCACCACCCGGTCCACGCCGCGCACCTCGCGCGACTTGGCCGTGATGTCCAGGCGGCGGGCGGCGCCCACCAGGGCCAGGGCCGCCTCCGGGCCGGGGCAGGTGACCTCGAGGCTGGAGGAACGCCCGGGGCCCACGAGGGAGCCGCGCGCCAGGAAGGCGCCCCGCCAGGCGGCCTCGGCCGAGCTGATGGGGCCACGAACCACCCGGGCCGGCAGGCCGCGCACGGGCCGACCCTGGGTGTCGAGCAGGCCGGTCTGGCGGGCGAGCGACTGGCCCCCCTCGACCACCCGGACCACGTAGCGGTTGGTCTTGCGCAGCCCCCCGGCGGTGAGCACGAGCAGCTCGCTGTCGTGCCCGTAGAGCTCGCTGATGGTGGCGCGCGTGCGCCGGGCGGCGCTGGCGGTGTCGACCTCGGCCTCGATGACGATGCGGCCACCCACCAGGTGCAGGGCACCGGCGAAGCGCAGCAGCGAGGAGACCTCTGCCTTGCGAGCCTCGGCGGTCGGCACGGCGACGCGCGACAGTTCGTCCTTGAGGGATGAGGTCATGGCCATGACCGCCATGATCCCACGCAGCCTGACGTGACCCGTCCCACACCGTGGGTCAGCCCAGGTGCAGCACGTCCTGGTAGGCGGTGGCCAGGCGCATCACGTCGTGCACGCCGGGGCGGGTGCGGCTCACGAGGTCGGCCACGTGGAGGTCGCCGTCGGACTCCCGCACGAGGGCCTCCAGGGCGGACCGGTCCTCGGGGTCGGCCACCTGGTGGTGGTCCACGAGCACCACATTGGGCACGAAGCCCGGGGCGTTCTCCAGCACGGCGGCCAGCTGCTCGGCCGGCGAGCGGCCCTGGTTCTCCCCGGTGCTGTCGATGTTCATGGTGAGCACGCGCCGGGCCGGGGTGGCCACGATGGCGTCGCGCAGGTCCGGCACCAGCAGGTGCGGCATCACCGAGGTGTACCAGGAGCCCGGGCCCAGCACGACCCAGTCGGCGGCCATCACTTCCTGGACAGCCTGCGGCTCGGCGCTGGCGTCCTGCGGGAAGAGGCGCACCTGCTCCACGTAGCCGGCGCTGCGGGCCACCTCCTTCTGGCCCACCACCACGTCCCGACGGTGCGGGTCGGCGGGGTCGGCACCACGGACGGTGGCCTCGATGCCCAGCGGGCGGGAGCACATCGGCAGCACGCGGCCGCGGGCACCGATGAGGCGGCCCAGGGCGGCGAGCCCCTCCACCGGGCCGCCGAGGCGGCTCCACGCGGTGAGGATCATGAGGTTGCCCATGGCGTGGCCCTCGAGCTCGCCGACGAGCTTCTCGGGCCCCACCTCGCCGTCCCCGTGGCGGCGGGAGCGCGGGAAGCGGTGCTGCAGCAGCTCGCGCCAGGCCTGGCCCTTCTCGGTGTCGTCGCACAGGGCCGCCAGCGCCATGCGCAGGTCGCCGGGCGGGATGGTGTCGTAGTCGTCGCGCAGCCGGCCGCTGGAGCCGCCGTTGTCGGCCACCGTGACCACTGCCGTGAGGTCACGGGTCAGGTGGCGCAGGGCGGTGAGGGACGCGTAGAGCCCGTGGCCGCCCCCCATCGCGACGACGCGTGGGGGCAGCTGCAACGACCCGGTGAGGGCCGGCTGGCGTCCGGAGCTGAGTTCGGCCATTCGCTCAGTTTCCCCTGCCGCGGGCCGCCGCACAAACACCCACGGCGCTCACTCGCGCCCCAGGTCCCGGTGCAGGGAGCGCACGGCCACCTCGCGCTCGGCCAGACGCCGCGCCAGCTCCTCGGTGATCGCCACCGAGCGGTGCTTGCCGCCGGTGCAGCCCACGGCCAGCGTGACGAAGCGGCGGTGCTCGCGGCGATAGCCCGCCACCATCGGCTCCAGCATGTCCAGCGCGCGCTCCACGAAGTCCAGCGCACCCTCCTGGGCCAGGACGAAGTCGCGCACCGGGGCCTCGGTGCCGTTGTGGGCGCGCAGCTCGGGCACCCAGTAGGGGTTGGGCAGGAAGCGCAGGTCCAGCACGATGTCGGCGTCCAGTGGCAGGCCGTACTTGAAGCCGAAGCTCATCACCGACACCCGGGGCAGGTCCTCGCCGGGCTCGACCATGCGGCCGATCTGGGCGGAGAGCTGGTGCACGTTGAGGCCGCTGGTGTCCACCACCACGTCGGCGGTGGCGCGCAGGCTGCCCAGCAGGCGGCGCTCGGCGCGGATGCCGTCGAGCAGGCGCCCCTGGCCCTGCAGCGGGTGCGGGCGGCGCACCGCCTCGTAGCGGCGCACGAGCTCGGCCTCGCTGGCGTCCAGGTAGAGCACCCACGGCTTCCAGCCGGCGGCCCGCAGCTCCTTGAGCGCCTCGGCCAGGTCCTCGACCACGGCTTCGGACGGCACCGTGCAGGCCACCGCGAGGCGGGGCGCACGGTCGGCCTCCACGCGAAGGCGGTCGGACATCGCGGCGAGGTTCCCGATGAGGGAGGGCGGCAGGTTGTCCACCACGTACCAGCCGGTGTCCTCCAGCACGTTGGTGACGGTGGTGCGCCCGGCCCCGGAGAGGCCCGTCACCACCGCGATCTCCCCCGCCTCCCCGAGGTGGGGTCCGGAGGGGGACTGCTCGGCCTGGCGCAGGAGCTCGGTCACCACGGCGGTGCGGGGGGCCTGCCACACCCCGCCGGTCGAGGAGGTCGTCATGGGGCCATCCTCGCAGGGTTCAGTCCAGCACCTCGCCGGTGGTGACGTTGACCGCCGGGGCGGCCTGCGACCCGGCCAGGTGCTCGTGCACGGTGCGCGCCAGGGCGGGCCCGATGCCGGGCACCTCCCCCAGCTCCTCGACGGTGGCGGCGCGGATCCCGCGGACGGTGCCGAAGGCCTCCAGGAGCGCCTTGCGGCGGGCCGGGCCGAGGCCGGGGACGGTGTCGAGCTCACTGGCGGTCATGGCCTTGGAGCGGCGCTGGCGGTGGAAGGTGATGGCGAAGCGGTGCGCCTCGTCGCGCAGGCGTTGGAGGAGGAAGAGCGCGTCCCCGCCGCGGGGCAGCACGAGGGGGAACTCGTCGCCCGGCACCCACACCTCCTCGAGGCGCTTGGCCAGCCCCACGACGGCCACGTCCCCGGCCCCCGCGGCGTCCAGGGCCGCCCGGGCCGCGTTCACCTGCGGCAGGCCGCCGTCCACGACGACCAGCTGCGGCGGGTAGGCGAAGCGCTTGGCGGGTCGGCCGGGGCGGCTGGTGCCGGACTGGCTGCCGCTGCTCCGGGCGTCCGGGGAGTCGGCCAGCGCGTCCCCCTCGGGGGTGGCGGTGCCGTGGCGGAAGCGGCGGGTGAGCACCTCCCCCATCGCGCGGGTGTCGTCGGCCGGCTCGCGGACGATGAAGCGGCGGTACTCGGCCTTGCGCGGCAGGCCGTCCTCGAAGACCACCATCGAGCCCACGGAGTTCTCCCCCTGCGTGTGGGAGATGTCGTAGCACTCGATGCGCAGCGGGGCCTCGGGCAGGCCGAGGGCCTCCTCGAGCTCCGCCAGCGCCGCCGACCGGGCCGTGAGGTCCCCGGCGCGGGTCATCTTGTGGCGGGCCAGGGACTCCTCGGCGTTGCGGATGACGGTGCGCAGCAGAGTGGCCTTGTCGCCCCGTTCGGGGGTGCGGATGGTGACCGCGGACCCCCGCATGCCTGACAGCCACTCGGTGAGCACCTCGTGGTCGGTCGGGTCGGTGGAGACGAGCACCTCCCGGGGGATGTCCTCCTCGCCCGTGCCGTAGAACTGGCGCAGCAGGTGCTCGATGGCCTCGGCGGTGGGGTGCTCCTCCTTGTCCACGACCCACCCGCGCTGGCCCCGGATGCGCCCGCCGCGCACGTGGAAGACCTGGACGGCGGCCTCGAGCTCGTCGTCGGCGATGCCGAACAGGTCGGCGTCCACGGACTCGTTGAAGACCACCGCGGACTTCTCGAGCACCTTCTCCAGGGCGCCGAGGTCGTCGCGGAGCCGGGCGGCGTTCTCGAAGTCCAGGTCGGCGGCGGCCTGCTGCATGCGCTCGGTGATCTGCCGGACGAAGCCGGCGGTCTCGCCGTTCATGAAGCGGCAGAAGTCGTCCACGAGGGCACGGTGGTCCTCGGGGCTGATGGCCCCGGTGCACGGCGCCGAGCACTTGTCGATGTAGCCGAGGAGGCAGGGGCGCCCCGACACCTGCGCCCGGTGGTAGACGCCCTTGCTGCAGGTGCGGATGGGGAACACACGGGTGGCCAGGTCCAGCACCTCGCGGATGGCCCAGGCCTGCGCGAACGGGCCGTAGTAGCGGTTGCCCTTCCGCTTGGCGCCGCGCATCACCATGGCGCGCGGCACCTCCTCGGACCAGGTGACCGCCAGGTAGGGGTACGACTTGTCGTCGCGGTACTTGACGTTGAAGCGCGGGTCGAACTCCTTGATCCAGGCGTACTCCAGCTGGAGCGCCTCGACCTCGGTGTTCACCACCGTCCACTCGACCGACGCGCCGGTGCGCACCATCTGCCGGGTGCGGGGGTGGAGCTGGGCTGGGTTCTGGAAGTACGAGCTGAGCCGCGGGCGCAGCGACTTGGCCTTGCCCACGTAGATGACCCGCCCGTGGACGTCGCGGAAGCGGTACACCCCCGGGGAGGTGGGAATCTCCCCGGGGCGGGGACGGTAGCTGGCGGGGTCCGCCATCAGTGCGCGGCGGCCTGCAGGGCCTCGGCGAGGTATCGGCCGGTGTGGCTGGCCTCCACCTGAGCCACCTCCTCGGGGGTGCCGGTGGCCACCACGGTGCCGCCGCCGTCGCCGCCCTCGGGCCCCATGTCGATGACGTGGTCGGCGCTGCGGATGACGTCGAGGTTGTGCTCGATGACCAGCACCGTGTTGCCCTTGTCCGCCAGCGACTGCAGCACCCCCAACAGCTTGCGCACGTCCTCGAAGTGCAGGCCCGTAGTCGGCTCGTCGAGCACGTAGACGGTGCGACCGCTGGAGCGCTTCTGCAGCTCGGCGGCCAGCTTGACGCGCTGGGCCTCACCACCGGAGAGGGTGGTGGCCGGCTGGCCGAGGCGCACGTAGCCCAGGCCCACGTCCACGAGCGTCTGCAGGTGGCGGGAGATGGACCCGATGGCGCCGAAGAACTCCAGCCCCTCCTCGATGGACATCTCCAGCACCTCGGCGATGGTGCGGCCCTTGAACTTCACCTCGAGGGTGTCGCGGTTGTAGCGCTTGCCCTTGCACACCTCGCACGGCACGTAGACGTCCGGCAGGAAGTTCATCTCGATGCGCAGGGTGCCGTCGCCGGAGCAGGCCTCGCAGCGACCGCCTTTGACGTTGAAGCTGAAGCGCCCCGGGCCGTAGCCGCGCACGCGGGCGTCCTCGGTCTCGGCGAAGAGCTTACGCACCTTGTCGAACACGCCGGTGTAGGTGGCCGGGTTGGACCGGGGCGTGCGCCCGATGGGGCTCTGGTCGACGTGGACCACCTTGTCGAGATGCTCCAGCCCCTTGACGGTGCGGTGGCGGCCCGGGATGCGGCGCGCCCCGTTGAGGCGGTTGGCCAGGGTCGTGTACAGGATGTCGTTGACCAGGGTGGACTTGCCGGAGCCGGAGACGCCGGTGACGCAGGTGAACGTGCCCAGCGGGAAGGTGACGTCCACCTTCTGCAGGTTGTTCTCCGAGGCGCCTTTGACCTCCAGGGCGTTGCCGTTGCCCGGTCGGCGCTCCGTCGGCGTGGGGATGGATCGGCGCCCGGCCAGGTAGTCGCCGGTGATCGAGTCGCTGGACAGCAGGCCGTCGACCTCGCCGGAGTAGACGACCTCTCCCCCGTGCTCGCCGGCCCCGGGGCCGATGTCGATGACCCAGTCGGCGGTGCGGATGGTGTCCTCGTCGTGCTCCACCACCACGAGCGTGTTGCCGAGGTCCCGCAGGCGGGTCAGTGTGTCGATGAGGCGCTGGTTGTCCCGCTGGTGCAGGCCGATGGAGGGCTCGTCGAGCACGTAGAGCACGCCCACCAGGCCCGCACCGATCTGCGTGGCCAGGCGGATGCGCTGCGCCTCGCCACCGGAGAGCGAGCCGGCGGCGCGGTCGAGCGTGAGGTAGTCGAGCCCCACGTCGAGGAGGAAGCCCAGACGGGCCTGGATCTCCTTGAGCACCTGCTGGGCGATGCGTGCCTGCTGGGTGCTGAGCGTCATCCCCTCGAGGAAGGCGGACGCCTCGGCGATGGACAGGCGCGAGAGCTCGGCGATGTTGATGCCGTCGATGCGCACCGCGAGCACCTCCGGGCGCAGGCGGGCGCCCTTGCAGGACGGGCACGGGATCTGTCGCATGAGCTGCTGGTAGCGCTCCCGCATCTGGTCGGACTCGGTGTCGGCGTGCAGGCGCTTGACCTGGGTGACGGCCCCCTCGAACCCGGTGGAGTACGAGCGCTCCCGGCCGAAGCGGTTGCGGTAGCGCACGTGCACCTTGTGCTCGTGGCCGTACAGCACGGCCTTGCGGGCACGCTGCGGCAGCGCGCGCCACGGGGTGTCCATGTCGAAGGACAGCTCCTGGGCGAGGGCCTCCACGAGGCGCCGGTGGTAGTCGGCCATCTTCTTGCCCTGCGCCCACAGGGTCACCGCGCCCTGGTTGAGGCTGAGCTCCTCGTCGGGCACGAGCAGGTCGGGGTCGACCTCGAGCTCGGTGCCGATGCCGTGGCAGGTGGGGCAGGCGCCGAAGGGGGCGTTGAACGAGAAGGTCCGCGGCTCGATCTCCTCGATGCCGATGGGGTGCTCGTTGGGGCACGCGAGGTGCTCGGAGAGCACGCGCTCCGGCGGCAGGCCGCTGGGGTCGCCCTCCTCGGAGACGTCCACGTAGTCGATGACGACGCGTCCCTCGGCCAGGCGGAGCGCGGTCTCCACCGAGTCGGTGAGGCGGGTGACGAAGGAGCGCTCGGGCTCCCCCTCGACGTGCTTGGCGCGCAGTCGGTCCACGACCACCTCGATGGTGTGCTTGCGCGTCTTGGCCAGCTGGGGCGGGCTGCTCAGCTGCACGGTCTCGCCGTCCACGCGGGCGCGGGCGTATCCGCTGGTCTGCAGCTCCTTGAAGAGCTCCACGTGCTCGCCCTTGCGCTCCCGCACCACCGGGGCCAGCACCTGGAAGCGCGTGCCCTCCGGGGCCGCGGCCACCTGGTCGACGATCTGCTGCGGGGTCTGCTGCGAGACCTCCTCGCCGCACACCGGGCAGTGCAGAACGCCGGCTCGGGCGAAGAGCAGGCGCAGGTAGTCGTGCACCTCGGTGATGGTGCCCACCGTGGAGCGCGGGTTGCGGCTGGTGGACTTCTGGTCGATGGCCACGGCCGGGGAGAGACCCTCGATGAACTCCACCTGCGGCTTGTCCATCTGCCCCAGGAACTGGCGGGCGTAGGAGCTGAGGGACTCCATGTAGCGGCGCTGGCCCTCGGCGAAGATCGTGTCGAAGGCCAGGGACGACTTGCCGGAGCCGGACAGGCCGGTGAACGCCACGAGGGCGTCGCGCGGGAAGTCCACGGAGACGTCCTTGAGGTTGTTCTCCTGGGCCCCCCGCACCACGATGCGGTCTCGGGCCGGTGCCTTCTCGGTGCTCACGCGCTGGTCCTCACTCGGTCGACACGGGGTCTGGGGGCGCCGCGCACCGCAGGGGTCGGTGGGGCGCACGACCGGCGCCGCCGGTCACGGCCGCCAGTCTAGGAACGACCACCGACAACCTCCCCACGCGCGCCACCATTCCCCTGGCGCTCCCTAGACTCCCGCCATGTCCCTCCCCCGTACGGCCCGCACCGGGTCCGACCTCGGCCCGGTGGGGATGGTGCTGGCGGCCGTGGTGAGCGTGCAGGTCGGTGGGGCGTTCGCGGCCACCCTGCTGCCCACCGTCGGCGTCGTCGGCACCACCGCCCTGCGGCTCACCCTCGCCGGGTTGCTGCTCGTGGCCGCGGCCCGTCCCACGCTGCGTGGCCGCTCGGCCGCGGACTGGCGGGCCGTGGCCGCCTTCGCCGTGGCCATGACGGCGATGAACCTCTTCTTCTACGCCTCGCTGGACCGCCTGCCCATCGGCGTGGCCGTCACCATCGAGTTCACCGGTCCGCTGGTGATGTCCGCCGTGCTCTCCCGCACCCGCCGGGACCTGCTCGCCGTCGCCGCCGCGGCCACGGGCGTTGTCCTCGTGAGCGGCGCGTGGGCGGTCGTCGCAGGTGGGCAGGGGGTGGACCCCCTCGGTGCCCTGCTGGCGGCGCTGGCCGGCGCCTGCTGGTGCGGCTACATCCTCACCAGCGCGCGCGTGGGCCGACACTTCACCGGGCTCGACGGGGTCGCCCTGGCGATGGTGCTGGGCGCCCTGGTGCTCGCCCCGGCCGGCATCGCGACCGCCGGGAGCACCCTGCTCGACCCCCACGTGCTCCTCGTGGGGCTGGGGGTGTCGCTGGCATCCTCGGCCGTCCCCTACAGCCTCGAGCTGGTGGCCCTGCGCCGGTTGGCCCCCGGCGTGTTCGGCGTGCTCCTGAGCCTGGAGCCGGCCGCCGCGGCCGCAGCCGGTGCGGTCGTGCTCGGCCAGGGGCTCCGCGGGCCGCAGCTGCTCGGCATCGCCCTGGTGGTGGCGGCCAGCATCATCGTGATGTCCCGGCCACGACGAGGCGCCCGGCCCGCCGGAGCGGAACCGGGCGCCTGAGGCGACCAGCGGATCAGTTGTCGCGGTTGATCGGCACCTTCTTGCCGTCCAGGATCATGTACTCCTGATCCGGTTCCTCCGCCTTGCGGCGGTCCTTGCTGGACTTGATGAGGCTGGCGATCGTCGTCACGCCGAGGATGAGCACGATGGCGCCCAGCGACACGAGGATCGGGATGTCCGGGGCCCAGGCGATGTGCTCCCCACCGTTGATGAAGGGCAGCTCGTTCTCGTGCATCGCGTGGAGGATGAGCTTGACACCGATGAAGGCCAGCAGCACCGAGAGGCCGATGCCCAGGTAGACCAGGCGCTGCAGCAGGTCACCGAGCAGGAAGAACAGCTGGCGCAGACCCATCAGCGCGAAGATGTTGGCCATGAGCACCAGGTAGGGCTCCTGGGTGAGGCCGAAGATGGCCGGGATGGAGTCCAGCGCGAACAGCAGGTCGGTGGAGCCCAGCGCGATGACGGTGATGAACATCGGCGTGATGAGCTTCTTGCCGTCGATCCTTGCGAGGAAGTGGGTGCCGTGCTCCCACGAGTCGGTGGCCGGGAAACGGTTCTTGACGAAGGTGATGAACGCGTTCTCCTCGAACTCGTCCTCGTCCTCATCGTTGATCGACTCCAGGAAGAGCTTGACGGCGGTGTAGATGAGGAAGGCACCGAAGAGGTAGAAGATCCACGAGAACGCGTTGATCGCGGTGGCCCCCACGGCGATGAAGATCGCGCGCAGCACCAGGGCGATGATGATGCCCCACAGCAGGGCGTCCTGCTGGTACTTCCGCGGCACCCCGAACTTGCTCATGATGATGAGGAAGATGAAGAGGTTGTCGATGCTCAGCGAGTACTCGGTGAGCCAGCCGGCGAAGAACTCGGTGCCGTACTGGTGGCCGGCGAGCACCCAGACGCCGATGCCGAAGAGGACGGCGGCGCTGACGTAGACGGTCAGGAACCCGGTGGTCTCCTTGCGGGAGGGCACGTGGGGGTTGCGCATCGCCCACCAGACGTCGAAGGCGAGGACGCCCAGGGTGACGACGAGGCTGACGATCCAGACCCAGAGGGGAACTGTCATGGGAGGGGAACCTTCCGTTGCGGCCACCGGGGTGGCACGTGGTCACGGGCCGGAGGTCTCTCCCACCTCGGGTGGGCCGAACTCCCGGAAGCGCCGGTCGTTGGGGCCTGGCGGCCGCACCCGGGCTTCGTGATGACGAGAGCTCACGCGGGGATACTCCCCTCCGTCGAGGGGTCATCTTACGGGGTGGCCGCCTCGGTGGGGGTGAGGTCAGCCGGTGGCGCGCTCCATCTGCCGCAGCTCCTTGCGCAGCTCGGCGATCTCGTCACGCAGCCGCCCTGCCAGCTCGAACTGCAGCTGCTCGGCCGCCGAGTGCATCTGGTCGGTGAGCTGGGCGATGAGTTCGGCCAGTTCGGCCTTGGGCATGTCCGTGGGGCGCTCCCCGGTGGCCACCGAGAGGTCCGCGGTCACGTCGGCGTCGGCCGCGGCACCCCGCCGGCCCGTGGGGCGGCCGGGATCGGTGACGCCCTCGTAGGTGCTGGCCACGCCCTGCATCTCGGCGAGCATCTCGGTGATGTCGCCGATCTTCTTGCGCAGCGGGGTGGGGTCGATGCCGTGCTCGGTGTTGTGCGCGATCTGCTTGGCGCGGCGCCGGTTGGTCTCGTCGATGGCGTACTGCATCGACTCGGTGATGGTGTCGGCGTACATGTGCACCTGGCCCGACACGTTGCGGGCCGCACGGCCGATGGTCTGGATGAGCGACCGGTTGGACCGCAGGAAGCCCTGCTTGTCCGCATCGAGGATGCTCACGAGAGACACCTCGGGGAGGTCGAGGCCCTCGCGCAGCAGGTTGATACCCACGAGGACGTCGTACTCGCCCAGGCGCAGCTCCTTGAGCAGCTCGATGCGCCGCAGCGTGTCCACTTCGCTGTGCAGGTAGCGCACCCGCACCTGGCGCTCCAGCAGGTAGTCGGTGAGGTCCTCGGCCATCTTCTTGGTGAGGGTCGTGACCAGGACGCGCTCGTCGCGCTCGGCCCGCTCGCGGATCTCGGCCAGCAGGTCGTCGATCTGCCCCTTGGTGGGCTTCACCACGATCTCCGGGTCCACCAGACCGGTGGGGCGGATGATCTGCTCCACGTAGCCGTCGGACTTGGCGAGCTCGTAGTCGCCCGGCGTCGCCGAGAGGTACACCGTCTGCCCGATGCGCTCGAGGAACTCCTCCCACTTCAGCGGGCGGTTGTCCATGGCGCTGGGCAGGCGGAAGCCGTGGTCCACCAGCGTGCGCTTGCGCGACATGTCCCCCTCGAACATGGCGCCGATCTGCGGCACGGTCACGTGGGACTCGTCGAGCACCAGGAGGAAGTCCTCCGGGAAGTAGTCGAGCAGGCAGTTCGGCGCCGATCCGGGCTCGCGGCCGTCGATGTGCAGCGAGTAGTTCTCGATGCCGTTGCAGCTGCCCATCTCGCGCATCATCTCGACGTCGTAGGTGGTGCGCATGCGCAGGCGCTGGGCCTCCAGGAGCTTGCCCTGCTGCTCGAAGCGCGCCAGCTGCCCCTCCAGCTCGTGCTCGATGCCGGAGATGGCCCGCTCCATGCGCTCCGGCCCGGCCACGTAGTGGGTGGCCGGGAAGATGTACATCTCCTCCTCGTCGCGCACTACCTCGCCGGTGAGCGGGTTGAGGGTGGCGATGGCGTCGATCTCGTCACCGAAGAACTCGATGCGCACGGCGAGCTCCTCGTACATCGGGATGATCTCCACCGTGTCCCCCCGCACCCGGAAGGTGCCGCGCTGGAAGGCCATGTCGTTGCGCGAGTACTGCATGGTGACGAACTTGCGCAGCAGCTCCTCGCGGTCCATCTCCTGGCCCACCGTGAGGCGCACCATGCGGTCCACGTACTCCTGCGGCGTGCCCAGGCCGTAGATGCAGGACACCGAGGCCACCACCACCACGTCACGCCGGGTGAGCAGCGAGTTGGTGGCGCTGTGGCGCAGCCGCTCCACCTCCTCGTTGATGGAGGAGTCCTTCTCGATGTAGGTGTCCGTCTGCGGGACGTACGCCTCCGGCTGGTAGTAGTCGTAGTAGGAGACGAAGTACTCCACCGCGTTGTGCGGGAGCAGCTCGCGGAACTCGTTGGCCAGCTGCGCGGCGAGCGTCTTGTTGGGCGCCATCACCAGCGTGGGCCGCTGCAGCTTCTCGATCATCCACGCGGTGGTGGCCGACTTGCCGGTACCGGTGGCACCCAGGAGCACCACGTCCTTCTCCCCCGCCTGGATGCGGCGCGTGAGGTCCGCGATGGCGGTCGGCTGGTCGCCGGCGGGCTGGTACTCCGAGACCACCTCGAAGGGGGCGACGCTGCGTTGGAGGTCCGTGACGGGGCGCATGGTTCAACGGTAGACGGGGCCACCGACAACCTCCCGCCGAGCCGTGAGACCCATCACCCGACGCCCCGAGGATTTGGCTGGTCCATCACCGTGTGTTTCCCTCGAGGGCTGCCGATACGGTCGGGAGCGGCCATGGGCCGGCGTCGAGCCCCGGCCCCGCCCCCCCATCGGCCACCGATCGCACACCCCGTCGAGAGGACACCCATGACCTTCGCACCGCCCGGTGTGAGCGCCGAGAAGCAGCGACGGCGCGAGCACATCAAGACCGCCAGCGACGTCCCCGAGCCCGACGGGTCGATGGACAAGGGCGTGTTCTGGCCCGCCGCCCTGCTCGCCGTCGGCTTCGTGGCCGCCACCGCCCTCTTCCCCGACACCGTCAGCGAGACCATCTCGAAGGCCAACACCTGGGTGACGGGCAGCTTCGGCTGGTTCTACATCCTGTCGGCCACCGCCCTGGTCTTCTTCGCCATCTGGATCAGCGTCTCGCGCCTCGGATCCACCACCCTGGGCCCGGACGACGAGGAGCCCGAGTTCAGCCTCGTCTCCTGGTTCGCGATGCTGTTCAGCGCCGGCATGGGCATCGGCCTGATGTTCTTCGGCGTGGCCGAGCCGCTCTTCCACTTCGCGACCCCGCGCCCCGAGGTGGCCCCGCCGGACCTCGGTGAGCACGGTGGCGCGGTGGCCCCGGAGACCGCCGAGGCCGCCCGTGAGGCCATGACCACGACCTTCCTGCACTGGGGCCTGCACCCCTGGGCCGTCTACGCGGTGATGGGTCTGGGCATCGCCTACGCCATCCACCGCCGCAACCGCCCGGTGTCCGTCCGCTGGGCGCTGGAGCCGCTGCTGGGCGACAAGGTCAAGGGCTCGGCCGGCGACCTCATCGACGTGGTGGCCATCATCGGCACGCTGTTCGGTGTGGCCACCTCGCTGGGTCTGGGCGTGGCGCAGATCGCCGCCGGCATGGAGCACCTGGGCCTGGTGGACGACGCCGACGACAAGGCGCTGCAGGTCGGCATCATCGCCGTGGTGACCGCCCTGGCCACACTCTCGGTGGCCTCCGGCATCGGCAAGGGCATCCGCTATCTGAGCAATCTCAACCTCGGCCTGGCCGTGCTGCTGCTCTTCTGCGTGCTCTTCCTCGGCCCGACGCTGTTCATCATGCGGGACTTCGTGTTCTCCATCGGGCAGTACCTCAACGACTTCTTCCACCTGTCGACGCTGACCATGCCCTTCCGCGGCGAGGCCACCGACACCTGGCTCGGCTCCTGGACCCTCTTCTACTGGGGCTGGTGGATCAGCTGGTCGCCCTTCGTGGGCATCTTCATCGCCCGCATCTCCCGCGGCCGCACCGTCTCGGAGTTCATGGCCGGCGTGCTGCTGGTGCCTGCCCTCCTGAGCTTCTTCTGGTTCTCGGTCATGGGTGGCACGGCACTGCACCGCGAGATCTTCGGCGCCGGCGGCCTCATCGGCAAGGAGGGGGCGGTGGACACCAACACCGCGCTGTTCCAGATGCTGGAGGCCCTGCCCGGCGGCGCGATCCTGGCGGGTATCGCCCTCCTCATGGTGGTCATCTTCTTCGTGACCAGCTCTGACTCGGGCTCCTTCGTCATGGACATGCTGGCCACGGGTGGTTCGGCCACCCCGCCGGTGTGGAGCCGCGTGTTCTGGTCGGTGGCCACCGGCGCCATCGCCGCCATCCTCATCCTGTCCACGGCGGTCCCGGCCGACGCGCTGACCGCCTTGCAGACGCTGTCCATCCTCAGCGCCCTGCCGGTGGTCTTCCTGCTCATGGCCATCGCGTGGGCGGTGACCCGGGCCCTCTCGGCCGAATACCACCGCGACCGTCGCCTTGAGCACCAGCTGCTCCACGAGGCGCTGGTGCGCGACTCCGTGGAGGCCACCGTGGAGACCCTGGCCAGCGGCGAGCCGCGGCCGCGCACCGAGGCGTCCCTGGTGGGCCGGGGCGGTCCCCGGCGAGTGACGCGCGAGGAACGCGGGGACGGCGCGACGGGCGCCTGACCTCCCCCGGTCGCACGAGGCCCCCGGCACCTGCTGGTGCCGG
>NZ_KV824694.1:0-7581 GCF_001816045.1 Kytococcus sp. HMSC28H12 | reverse complement strand
GAGGTGGTGGCGCCGCGGCCCGACGGCTCCCCGGCCGCCCTGCCGGGCGAGGCCGACCTCGTCCTGGGCTGGCTGGAGCGCGAGGGCGTCCGCCTGGTGACCTCCAGCGGAGGGTGGGCCTCCCCCATCCACTCGGCGGCCGCGGTGACCGGCGTCCTCGACGCCGCGGTGTCGGCGGATCTGCCTGCCCCGGGCCGGCGGGGCCGGGGCTAGGGTGGCGGCATGATCTCCGCCATCGTCCTGATCCACGCAGAGTCCGCCCGCATCCCCCAGGTGGCCACGAGCATCGTGGAGATCCCGGGTGTCGAGAAGGTCTACTCCACCGCCGGCGCGGTCGACCTCATCGCGGTGGTCAAGGTGGAGAAGCACGAGGAGTTCGCCGACGTGATCGCCGATCGTCTCAACAAGGTCGAGGGCATCACCGACACCGAGACGCACATCGCGTTCCGCACCTACTCGGCCCAGGACGAGGCCGAGGCCTTCGCCATCGGCCTCGACGACTGACCGTCGGGCGGGGCGCCGCCCCTCAGGCGGCTCCCGGCCGGGTCGCCCGGACCCACTCCGCGAGAACGCCAGCGGCCGCACCGGAGCCGATGGTCTCCCGGGCCACCTCCACGTGGCGGGCCACGAGCCGCTCGAAGCCGTCCTGGTCCAGCTCCTGCGGGGCCTCGGTGGCCGTCGCCAGGGCCACCCCGGCGTTGAGCACCACGGCCTCGGTGGCCGGACCGTCGGCACCGGCGAGCACCCGGCGCGCCACCTCGGCGTTGTGGGCGGCGTCCCCGCCCCGGAGTTCCTCGATGGTGTGACGCCGCACCCCCACGGCCTCCGGCTCGAACACGAAGGAAGTGATCTGCCCCCCTCGCACCCACCGCACGTCGGTGGGACCGGCCGGGCTGGCCTCGTCCAGGCCCTCCCGCCCGCGCATCACCGTCGCGGTGGTGCCCCGGTCGGCGAACACGCCCGACAGGATCTCCATGGCCCGCTCCTGCGCGCACCCCACCACGGACACCTGCGGGCGGGCCGGGTTGGTGATGGGCCCCAGGATGTTGAAGGCGGTCGGGATGCCCAACCCGCGCCGGGCCGTCGCCGCGAAGCGCATCGAGGGGTGGAAGGTCTGGGCGAAGGCGAACGAGATGCCGGCCTGCCCGGCCACGCGCGCCACGTCCTCGGGCTCCATCGTGAGGTCCACCCCGAGGGCCTCGAGCACGTCCGCCGCCCCGGACTTCGAGGACGCCGCCCGGTTGCCGTGCTTGACCACCGTCACGCCGGCCGCGGCCGCGACGACGCACGCCATCGTGGAGATGTTCACGGTGTCGTACCCGTCGCCGCCGGTCCCGACGATGTCCACCAGCGGGCGCCCACCGGACTCGACCGGCAGCGGTACCGCGTGCCCCACCATCACGTCGGCCAGCGCGCGCACCTCCTCCACGGTCTCCCCCTTGGCCCGCAGGGCCACCAGGAAGCCCGCCACCTCCACGTCCGTGGCGCGGCCGGACATCACCTCGTCCATGGCCCAGGAGGCGGTGGCACGATCGAGGTCCCGACCGGCCAGGAGGTCGGTCAGGACGGTCCGCCAGGTCCGGTCACCGGGTGCGCTCGCCATGGGCGCACTCTATGGCCACCCCACGGCCGTCACCGACGTCGCACCCCAAGGCCCGGCACGGTCACCCAGGGGCCTTCCCGACCGTGCGTGTCGCGCGCGGTGGCGCGGCAGGAGGCGGCAAATCTGCGACGCGCCGTCGTAGTGGACCAGCCCCTCCCCGCAACGGCTGGGGCCATGGTCCATAATGCTCGCGTGGCGACTGTGAACTATTCCCCTGCGCAAGCCGAGATCCGCTCGAACGCTCTCGGCCCGGTGACGCGTCCGAACATGGCCGCGGTCGGAACGATCGTGTGGCTCGGCTCCGAGCTCATGTTCTTCGCCGGTCTCTTCGCGATCTACTTCACGCTCCGTGCGGTTGCTCCCCACCTGTGGGACCTGCACACCCCGGAGCTGAACGTGCCCTTCGCGCTGGGCAACACGATGATCCTGGTCATCTCCTCGGTGTGGTGCCAGATCGGCGTGATGAAGGCCGAGCACGGCCAGTCCTCGCGCACCGGCGGCCTGTTCGAGATCGGCAAGTGGGGCATGCGCGAGTGGTACGTGCTGACCTACGTCTTCGGCTCCATCTTCATCGCCGGTCAGGTGCTGGAGTACGCCGAGCTCGTGCACGAGGGCTTCACCCTGCAGACCGACTCGTACACGTCGATCTTCTACCTGGCCACCGGCTTCCACGGCATCCACGTGCTGGGCGGTCTGATCGCCTTCCTGCTGATCATCGGCCGCACGTTCACCACCCGCCACTACTCGCACTCGCAGGCCACGGGCGCCATCGTCACCAGCTACTACTGGCACTTCGTCGATGTCGTGTGGATCGTCCTGTTCGCGTCGATCTACCTGCTGAAGTGACGCCCTCGGTGTCCACCCCCCGTTCCGCCCCCGAGTCCCTCGACGATTGGTCCGACCGATGAACTCCCTCCTCGATCTCCGGCGCCACCCGGCTGCCATCCTGGTGCTGCTGCTCGCGGCACTGGCCGTGATGGGTGGCCTCTACACCGCGCTGAAGCCCACCGACGTCCAGGCCGAGGCCCCCGCCGCTGCCTCCGCCGACGACGTCAAGGAGGGCGACAAGCTCTTCCAGGCCAACTGCGCCACCTGCCACGGCAAGAACGGCGAGGGCATCACCGATGCCGGCCCGTCCCTCGTGGGCGTCGGCGCCGCCGCGGTCGACTTCCAGGTCGCCACCGGCCGCATGCCGCTGAGCGGCCCGGGCGTGCAGGCCAAGCGCAAGGCCCCCCAGTTCGACCAGAAGCAGATCGACCAGATGGCCGCCTTCGTCGCGAGCCTCGGCAACGGACCCTCCACCCCCGAGGCCGAGTACACCGACCTCAAGGGCGCCGACCCCGCCCACGGTGGTGAGCTCTACCGCGTCAACTGCGCCATGTGCCACAACTTCAACGGCTCCGGTGGCGCCCTGACGCGCGGCAAGTTCGCCCCCACGCTGGAGGGCGTCGAGCCGAAGCACATCTACGAGGCCATGGAGACCGGCCCTCAGAACATGCCGGTGTTCAACGACCAGAACCTCTCGCCCCAGGACAAGGAGGACATCGCCGCCTACCTGGACGAGATGCACTCCTCGCCCAACCAGGGCGGTAACGACCTCGGCAACCTCGGCCCGGTGGCCGACGGTGTGTTCATCTGGACCCTCGGCATCGGCCTGTTCCTGGGTGCCGCCTACTGGCTGACCCGGAAGTCCAGCTGATGCCCCCCGCCCACATCCCTGCCCACGGAGAGGACGCCATGTCGCACGGCTCCCACCCCCTGGCCCGCCACGAGGGTGACTCCCACCACGACGTGGTGCCCGACCACTTCGAGAACCCCGGCCACCCGCCGCACGTGCTGCGCTGGGCCGACGTCGACCCTGCCGCCGCGCGCCGCGCGGAGCGCCAGGTCGCCGGCTTCTTCCTGCTGTCCATCATCGGCACGCTGGCCTTCATCGTCGCGTACTTCTGGATGGACCAGGACGCCGTCGGCACCGTGCCCGGCATCGGCGCGCAGAACCTGTACCA
Source organism: Kytococcus sp. HMSC28H12 (assembly GCF_001816045.1). Classification (NCBI taxonomy): domain Bacteria; kingdom Bacillati; phylum Actinomycetota; class Actinomycetes; order Micrococcales; family Kytococcaceae; genus Kytococcus; species Kytococcus sp. HMSC28H12. Next base: position 3,972 of record NZ_KV824694.1, on the reverse strand, counting down.
CCTGGTGCTCGGCGTGACGATGGCCCTGTCCCTGCTCGGCATCGGCCTGGGTGTCGTCCACTGGTCCAAGACCCTCATGGACGACCACGAGGTCACCGAGGAGCGCCACGTGCTGGCCTCCGACGCCGAGACCCGCCGGGGCTTCGGCGACACGATCGCCGAGGGCCTGGAGTCCTCGCAGATCATGCGTCGCCCGCTCATCAAGTACACGCTCGGCGGCGCGCTGGGCCTGTTCGCCCTCCCGCTGGGCATCCAGCTGGTCGGCTCGATGGGCCCGCTCCCCCGCAACGACCTCGAGGAGACGTTCTGGGACAAGGGCATGCGTCTGGTCACCGACCCCGACGGCATCCCGATCAAGGCCGCCGACGTGAGCAAGGGATCGGTCTTCCACGTGCTGCCCGAGGGCATCAACGAGGCCGAGCACCCGCTGGACGAGAAGGCCAAGGCCTCCGTCCTGCTGATGCGCCTGAACCCGGACGACATCCAGTCCGACAAGCAGCGCGAGTGGGGTTACGAGGGCATCGTGGCCTACTCCAAGATCTGCACCCACGTGGGTTGCCCCGTTGCTCTGTACGAGCAGCAGACCCACCACCTGCTGTGCCCCTGCCACCAGTCGACCTTCGACGTGACGCAGGACTGCAAGGTCATCTTCGGCCCGGCCAAGCGCCCGCTGCCGCAGCTGAAGATCTCCGTCGACGAAGAGGGTTACCTCACCGCCGACCAGGGCTTCACCGAGCCGGTCGGCCCGAGCTACTGGGAGCGTGAGCTGTGAGCACCGCTGCAGAGTCCCGCACGGCGCGTACGACGCGCCCCGCACCGGTCGTCGCGCCGACGCAGCGCGGCCCGATCCAGAACGTCGCCACCTGGGTGGACGCCCGCACCGGTGGTGCCGGCTTCACCCGGTACCTGATGCGCAAGGTGTTCCCGGACCACTGGTCGTTCATGATCGGTGAGATCGCCATGTACTCGATGGTGGTCTGCCTGGTCTCGGGTGTCTTCCTCACGATGTGGTTCGTCCCCTCCATGGCGCACACCGTCTACGAGGGCGACTACGAGCCGCTGCGCGGCATCGGCATCTCCGAGGCGTACAACTCCTCGCTGGCCATCAGCTTCGACATCAAGGGTGGTCTGCTCATGCGGCAGATCCACCACTGGGCCGCGCTGATCTTCATCGTCGCCATCATGCTGCACGCCCTGCGCGTGTTCTTCACCGGCGCGTTCCGCAAGCCGCGTGAGATCAACTGGGTGATCGGCTGCATGCTGTCGATGATCGCCATCTTCGAGGGCTTCATGGGCTACTCGCTGCCGGACGACCTCCTGTCGGGTACCGGTGTGCGCGCCATGCAGGGCTTCCTGATGTCGGCCCCGATCGTGGGCACCTACCTGTCGTACATGCTGTTCGGCGGTGGCTTCCCGGGCGAGATGATCATCCCCCGCTTCTACGCCTTCCACGTGCTGATCATCCCGGCCATCCTGGTGGGTGTGTTCGCGGCCCACATCATCCTGGTGGCCGTGCACAAGCACACCCAGTACCCCGGACCGGGCCGGACCAACGACAACGTCGTCGGTTTCCGCGTTATGCCGGTGTACGCCGCGAAGGCCGGTGGCTTCTTCTTCATCGTCTTCGGCCTCATCGTGCTGATCTCGGCCCTGGTCACGATCAACCCGATCTGGGCGTACGGCCCCTACGAGCCCACCCAGGTGACGGCCGGTTCTCAGCCCGACTGGTACATGGGCTTCGCCGACGGCGCCCTGCGCCTGCTGCCGGGAAGCTTCGAGTTCGTGCTGTTCGACCGCACCTTCTCGATGAACATCTTCCCGGGCTCGCTGTTCCTCATCCCGTTCATGTACGGCATCGCGATGGTCTACCCCTTCCTCGAGGCGTGGGTCACCGGTGACGACCGTGAGCACCACCTGCTGCAGTACCCGTACAACGCGCCGGTGCGTGCCGGTCTGGGTGCCGCCTTCTTCACCGTCTACCTGGTGCTGTGGGCCGCGGCCGGCAACGACATCATGGCCATCAAGCTGGGGCTGTCGATCAACGACGTCACCAACGTGCTGCGCGCGCTGTTCTTCATCGGGCCGGTGGTCGTGTTCTTCGTCGTGAAGCGCATCTGCCTCTCGCTGCAGCGTCGCGACCGCGACAAGGTGCTGCACGGCCGTGAGTCGGGTCGCATCGTCCGCACCCCGGAGGGTCGCTTCTTCGAGGCGCACGAGGAGCTCTCGGACTACGAGCGCTGGAACCTCGTGCAGCACCCGGACTACCGGGCGCTCACGGCCGAGGAGATCGCCGGCACCGACGAGAACGGCGTGCAGCGCGACCCGTCCTTCATGGACAAGGCCCGCGCCCGCATGACCTCGTTCTTCTTCGAGGACCGCATCCCCGCGGTGACCCCGGCCGAGCTGGCCGAGGCGCACGCCGACGAGCACCACGCCCACGACCACCACCTGGCCGTCCAGGCCCAGAACGAGGTCGCCGTCGTGGAGGAGTCGCTGCAGGGCCAGAAGCGCCACTGACGCGACACCACCCCTGAACGGGCCGCTCTCCCACCGGGAGGGCGGCCCGTTCCGCGTCCCCGCCCTCCTCCCTCGTGGTCCGGGCGCTGCCGGCGCCTCATCCGGGCGCTGCCGGGACAGGCTCGCCTGCCCGGCGCGACGGTGCCCACCTTGAGATACTCCGACCATGGACAGCCGCCGGTACGCCCTCTCCCGCGAGGAGTTCGAGGAGGCCGTCGGCGACGGCCTGGACCGCCTCCCGGAGCGCCTCGTCGACCGCATGGACAACGTGGTGATCCTCGTGGAGGAGGAGCCCACGCCAGAGCAGCTCGCCAGCATCCGCGAGCCGGGCGCCCACGGCCAGGGCACGTCCCTGTTCGGCCTGTACGAGGGGGTGCCGCTCCCCCAGCGCAGCGGCTTCCACCCGCCCCACGTGCCGGACCGCGTGTTCATCTTCCGCGGCCCCCTCTCCCGGGCCTTCCGCACGCCCCACGCGCTGCGCGAGCAGGTCGCCGTCACCGTCCTGCACGAGGTGGGGCACCACTTCGGCATCGACGACGACCGGCTGCACGAACTCGGCTGGGGCTGACGAGTCACGCAAGCGGCGGGCCGCACCCCACGACCCCGGGCCACCAGCGCCCGATGAGGACACCACCAGGAGGAACCATGGACACTCCCGCAGCGCGGCACCCCGAACGCACCGACCCACCCACCGGGCACCCCGGGGAGCCCCACGCCGCCAGCGCCGCCTCCCGGCTCAACTGGCTCCGCGCAGGGGTGCTCGGCGCCAACGACGGCGTCGTGTCCACCTCTGGCCTTGTCATCGGCGTGGCGGCTGCCTCGGCCTCCGACTCGGCGATCCTCGCCGCCGGCATGGCCGGACTGGCCGCCGGTGCCCTCTCCATGGGGGTCGGTGAGTACGTGTCGGTGTCCACGCAGCGCGACACCGAGACCGCGCTGCTGGCCAAGGAACGCCACGAGCTGGCCACCATGCCCGAGGAGGAGCTGGAGGAGCTGGCCGCCCTCTACGCCGCCAAGGGCCTCGACCCCGAGCTGGCACGCGAGGTGGCCGTCCAGCTGACCGCCCACGACGCCCTGGGCGCCCACGCGGAGGTCGAGCTGGGCCTCGACGAGGACGAGCTCACCAACCCCTGGCAGGCGGCCGCTGCCTCGATGCTGGCCTTCACCCTCGGGGCGCTCATCCCCCTGCTCACGATCCTGCTCCTGCCTCCCTCCGTGCGCGTGGCGGGCACCGCCGTCGCGGCGGCCGCGGCCCTCGCGCTCGCCGGCTGGTCCAGCGCCGTGCTGGGCGGCGCGGCCATCGGCCGGGCGGTGGCACGCAACGTCGGCGGCGGCATCCTGGCCATGGCCATCACCTACGGCGTCGGCGCGCTCGTGGGCACCTCGGTGGGCTGAGCCCCCTCCGATCCTCCTCCGGCACACACGAAGGAGCCCGCCCCCTGTCCAGGGGGCGGG
>NZ_KV824693.1:0-14151 GCF_001816045.1 Kytococcus sp. HMSC28H12 | reverse complement strand
CATGACCCACGCTCAACTCCGAAGAGCCGTTCATCGGGCTCTTGCTCTCGGTTCCCGTCGCGTGGGGGATCGCGAGCTACCTCCGGCACAAGAGTTGGCGCCCTGAGGACGACTGACCCCGACTCAGCGGGCGAACGGGTCGGCCAGGCCGCGCATCCGCATGCGGGTGAGGGGTACCAGGAAGTCCCAGCAGGACTGCAGGTCCTCCGCCTTGTCGTGAGGACGCAGCTGCTCGGTCAGCACGCGCAGCAGAGACGGCAGGTGCGCGGCGTCCTCCGCGGCGTACGCGACCTGCTCGGGGGTGAGACGCGGTTGCGACCAGTCCGTGAGTCGCTGTTCCTTGCCGATCGCCACCGCGAGGTGACGTTCCAGGACTGACTGCAACGAGTGCGACACCTCGCGCTCGCCGTCGACCAGCCGCGAGGCGATGCGCGTACACGCGACGTTCGCCGGGGTCGCCCCGAGATGGTGGATGAGGAACGGCAGATCGAACAGGGCGTAGTGGAAGACCTTCTGCACCGCGGGGTCCTCAAGGAGCGCGACCACGTTCATCGGCGAGCGCTCCGGCGTCAGCCGGACGACCCACACGGCATCGCCGGCGGCCACTTGCACGGTGCACAGGTCCGCGGTGTTCCAGTCCAGGCCGGTGGTCTCCGTGTCGCACCCGACCACGCCCGCGGCGCGGCAGGCGGTGAGCGCCTCGTCCGGCAGGTCCCCCTCGACGAGGGTCACGCGGAGGTTCGTGGTGGGAGAGGTCTGGGGCGCCATGGAGGGGACTTTCGCACAGGGCACTGACAACCTCCTGACAGTGTCCGAGCAGCGTCGCGTTCGAGTGGAAACGGGCGCCTGATGCCCCCTGTTCCGCACTCACCCGCGCCCGCCCTCCCAGCCGAACCACCCCTCCTGCACGGACTGCAGCCGGTCGCCCAGCATCTCCACCAGTCGCGTCTCGGTGAGCAGGCCCTCCTGGTGGCAGTGCTCCACCCAGCGGCGCAGGTAGTCCGCGTCCTCCAGGGTCGCCACCAGGTCACGAGTGGTGCGCTCCACGGTGGTGACCGGCACGGCATCGCAACACCCCGACCAGTACCCCGGTGAGAGGGTCACCTCCTCCGGCGTCAGGCAGGCGGTGTGCACGGTGACACCGGACAGTCGTCGCCGCCGCGGCGTGGTGAGATGCGTGTCCCACGGCAGGTCCACGGCACCCCACACGTGCGCCGCGGCGAGGTGCGAGAGCACGCCCCGGTCCGGGTGCAGCGGGTCATGGAAGAGCTCCTGCTGGTGCACCGTCGGGTCCAGCCGCTGCAGGGCCTGTCGGTAGTCGCACCACCGGTCGTCCTGCAGCTGCACCAGCTGGTACACGCCCCGGCCCACGCGGCGCATTGCCCGCTCATCCCGCGCCAGGGCGGTGATGGCCGCCGGGCGCACGCCCGCCTCCAGCAGCAGGTGCCGCGTGACGATGCCGTGGTTGTCCGCGGCCACCTCCACCACCGTCACCAGCTCGTCAACGAGCGACACAGCCGCCCACCCCCTCCTGGTGGGCGGCGCGCGCCCCGGTCACAGCCCCTTGGCCTTCTTGCCGTCCGGGCGCCACGGCTCGAACCCCTCGGTCACCACGGGGTCGTCGGCCCGATGGAAGGTCTCGGCGTACACCGCCCAGCCCTCACCCTTGCCCGGGTCGTAGGTGCGAAAGTACTCCGAGGCGTCCCACACCGGCTCGGACTCGCCCTCCGGCGTGTACGGCCCGCAGATCACGTGCCCGTCCAGCTGGCGGCGCTCACCCTCGGGGTCGGCCTCGGCCAGGTAGTAGCAACGGGCGTCATCGTCCACCTCGGCCGGCTCGGCCGGGGTGTCCGTGCCCTCACGCCACAGGGCCTCCATGTCCTCCAGGGAGGCCTCCATGTCGGTGATGGTGGCGCCCTCCCAGCGGTACTCGTACTCCTTCTCGCCGCAGCCGGCCAGGGTGGTGGCGGCGAACGCGGCCAGCGGCAGCGCCACGGCGGCGCGCTTCACGATGGTGTGCATGGTCGTCCTCTCGTCAGAGGGCCCCGGCGGGGCCCGGTGCACCCTTTGTGCACCCGACCTCCGCAGACATCACTCCAGGGTGCGGTGGCGCTGCTGCAGGTGGCGTCGGCGACGCACGTTGCGCCACCGCATCCACGCCCACGCCGCCAGTCCCAGAGCCACGGCGGCCAGTGTGGAACTGACCGCCAGAGCCCAGCCGGGGTCTGCCACGAGAGCGGCCAGCGCCAGGACCAGGCCGACACCGGTGACCAGGGCCAGCAGCTGCTCCAGGCGGTCACGCGCGCGGTCGGCATGGTCCTGCTGGTCGAGATCGGCCAGTTGCTTGTGCAGTTCTGCGCTCCCGATGAGGTCCCGCAGCTCCCCGCGCGTGTCCGCCAGCATCGCCGGGGTCTCGAACGCCTCCTGCAGCTCACGCAGCAGCGTCGTGGCCTCCGGCCGGCCGGGCACCTCCGTGAACCACCGGTTGTTGTGGAACCAGTTCAGCCGGGCCTCGGTCCGCATGATCTCCCGCAACTTCTCGCGGGCCGACGACGCCTGCACCACCGACAGCAGGTCGCCCTCCTCCGGCGACGGCTCGTCGGTCTCGGTGTTCTCCTCACCCCGCTCCGGGGCATCCGGGTCGCTCTCCAGCCCGGCGACGGACTCGTGGTGGGCGTCCAACCAGTCACGTTGCCGGATGGCCAGCAGCATCACCTCCAGCAGGCGCCCGTGGTACAGCACCGTCAGCGAGGCAATGTCATGCTCGTCCGCGGGGTTCTGCAGCGCCGGGTCGATCACCACGCCCACGCCGTCCAGGGTGGCCCGGCCGATGCTGCCGTCGATGGCGAAGCTGCCGTGCGCCGCGGCCTCGGGGTTGTTGGGCGGCAGGCGAAAGTACCTCTTGCGGTTCATGCCCGTGGCCAGCTGGTGGGTCCACGCCTGCTCCGGCGTCCACGCGTCCAGCGCCTGCAGGTTGCTTGGCCGCGACGTGAGTGGGGCCAGCGGGGCGGCCACCGTGAGCACCCGGACCCGGTTGGCCGTGCGCGCCACCGTGGGCGTCGAGGCCGCCGCCGCACTCGCGTCCTCACGGGCTGTCCGGGCCAACTGGGTCTCGCCGTCCAGGACCTTCACCGTCACCCGCCGCGGGGTCGTGGTGCACGGTCGCCCCACCCCATCGAGCCATCGCTTCCGCGGGTCATAGGTGGTGGGGTAACCGGCGACAGCCTCAAGGTCCTTGGCCGAGGAGCCCTTCAGGTAGCCCGCATCCACCATCGAGTAGGCGCCCTTCTGCACCTTCACCGCCAGGCCCATGCGGTGCAGGGCCATGTTCAGCAGCCCGTCGGGTTTCGGCCGGCGCAACAGCTCCGAGGTCGCCTGCAGGGTCTCGTCGGTGGCGTGGCGCAGCTCAAGGTGGAGCACGGCGTACCCCATCTCGTGCCCGTCGTGGTCCGGGCTGGGGGAGTACTCCCATCGCTCGCCGGCCAGCAACCGCAGGTCCGGGCCGCCCTTGAACACGCGGCCGTACACGTTCAGCGCCTCGGCCGGCCAACAGGCGAACCGGGTGGGGCGGGCGGCCTTACGGGTTCGGGCGGAGTGGAAGTACTTGTGCGGTTCGTGCCAGTGCTGGTACTCCACCGACCCCGGCTCCGCACCCAGCACGGTGGGGTCCCACATCATCACGTCCGGCGCGCCCGGCGGGGCGCCCGCGGTGTCCCGGTAGTGGTTCACAGGGTCCCAGTTGATGCCGCCCGGACCGGTGTTGGCCCGGCGCACCCGCCAGTAGCCCTCCATGAAGGCGTCCATCGCCTCCTGGTCCTCCAGGGCGGCGCGGTCGAACACCGGGCGACGGGGGATGGTGTGGGTGGCCCAGCCCAGGGCGTAGGGCACCACCATCATGAAGGTCACCGGGCCCCACGTGGCCGGTCGTGCACTGGTCATCGCTCCTCCACCCTCTCCAGCAGCGCCCGCGCCCGACGCTGCGCCTCTGCCACCACCTCGGGCGGCTCCACCACGCGCGCCACGCCGGCCAGACGCAGCGCCATCCGCGCCCCGGCCGCCACGCCGGCCACGTCCTTGGTCACCCGCAGCGCGCCCTCGGCGGGTTGCTCCTCCATCACGGTGGCGCCGTACGCGTCCACCGCCCACACGGCATCGGGACCCAGCTCCACGGTCAGCTGCAGACCCCCGCCGCGGTGGCTGGGCGGCGGCACCTCGGCGGCGTCAGCCGGGGACTGGGCGCGGGCGAGCAGCTCCACGGCGGTGATGCGGTCGGTCTCCACCCAGTACGTCTCGCCCTCGTCGTCGCGCAGGCACACGATGGCGGTGCCCGCCGCCCGGGCCACCCGCAGCGGGGCCACCTCGCGAGGCTCGACCCATCGCGAGGAGTGGATGCGGCACCACACCCGGCCCACGGCATCGTCCAGGTCCGACAGCACCTCGGGCAGGTGGGGCTGGTCGGTGTGGTCGAGGTGCACGAAGTTGGCAGGTGTCTCGCGCCCCGCATCGGGCAGGTCCAGCGCGGCCAGCAGCTCCGAGACCGCCTGGGCACGGGCGGGGTTGCCGGTCTCGCGGATGTAGTCGAGCCCCACGCGCAGCGCGGCGGCCTCGTCGCGGCGCAGGTACAGGGTGCGGTCGGCCAACCACCGCGGCCTGATCGCCACGGCGGTGGCCGGGGGGCCGGGGTCGATGTCCACCAGCCCACGCTCGTCGCCGGGGAACGCCTCGTCGTCGAGCGACCGGCTGGCGGCCGCCCACGGGGTGAGCAGCTTGAGCACGTCCTCCTCGGTGCGCCCCGACCGGGCGGCCACGTCCGCCACCGGTACCGGGCCGTCGTGGTCGGTCAGGAGCAGCACCAGCTCCAGGGCCCCGCTCATCTCGGTGCGGCTGGTGGGCCGCGTCGTCCTGCCCGGCGCGGGGGGAGCGGTCCCGTCCGTGGCGCGCGGTGCCAGCGGTGCAGGTGGGGCAGCGTCGATGACGGCGCGGAGCCGCTGCGCCTGGGTGCGCCGCAGGGCGGGGTCGACGAGCACGAGGCCGTCGCGGATCGCCTGGCCGACGGCCGCATCGCCGTGCGTGGTGCGGATGCTGCGCTCGGTGCCGTCGGCGGCCAGGGCGGCGTAGGTCTGCTGGCTCAGCAGCTCGTCGTGGATGGTCTTCACCTCACCGAGCTTGGGCTGCCAGGTCGAGGGGTCGTTGCACTCGTCGCCGTTCGCCTTCCGGCGTAGGCGGCCCAGATCCACGCTGCCCGGCGTGATCGCTGTCAACCGGATGGCGCGGGCGGTCTCGTGGTCCCGCTCGCGCACCACCAGGTAGAACACGTCACGCGCCTCCACCAGCGCCCACGGTTCCCCGATGAGGGTGCGAGCCCCCTGGGTGTGGGACTCCACCGTGAACTGCACGAACCGTCGGTCGTCGTGCGCCTCCACGATGGTGCGCCACTCGTCCGCGGAGATCGGCAGCACGTCCGGGGAGTCGGCAGGCAGCGCCTCGGGAAGGTGCAGCTTGCCGCCCAACCCCCGGACGAGGTCGGAGCTGGACGGGGCGAACAGGCTGAGCGCCGTAGCCAGCAGGGCGGTGTGCTCGGGGTGCTCGCCGAGCTCGCGGCGCAGGAACGTGTGGGGGCGCAGCCGCCAGGTGAACGGCTTGCCCTCGTGCTTCCGTGCCTCCCGGTGGGGGTTCGCGCGGGGGCGCTCGCTGTGCTCGGGAAGCCACTCCACCGTGGCGCCGAGCTGTGTCAGCTGGTCCAGGTCGCGGAGCAGGCCGTCGGTGCGGTTCGGCGTCTTGACCCGGTGGTCGCCGGCTCCTCCGTGGTCCTCGGGGCGGCAGTAGTACGCATCGAGGTCCTCGAGGATCTCCTCCCGGTTGACGGGGACGTCCTGAGAGGCGAGGTACGCGAACAGCGCTGCCAGCCGTTCCTGACTCTTCTCTGCCGGCGGTCCTGCCATGGCGCCTCCTCGCGTTGGAGGGCCACTGTCTCAGACCCGGCGCGCCTCAGGGCAGCAGGCCGAACACCACACTGAGAACGGGCCAGAAGATGACGGTGAGCACGGTGAGCACGAAGCCCCACACGATGACGGCGCGGATCGCGTCGGCGATGCTCCCGAGGAAGGGGGCGATGACGAGGGTCGCGACGAACGCGGCGAGGAACACGAGGACGGGCACGGCAACTCCTTCGGGTGGTCGGAGCGTCACCGTGCGTCGGGGGTCCGCACACATCGCCGGAAGGATGTCGTCGGAGGTGGCTGCCACGGTGCTGGGGAACCGTTCCCGGACCAAGGAGTTGCTGTGTTCATCGCCGACTGGACCGACCCGCCCGCCGTCGTCGAGCCCCTGGGGAGGTGGGCCGTGCTGCGTTTCCTGCGGGCTGGGCGACGGCGGTGCTCGCCGACGGCGAGGGCTTCCTGGCCACGGTGGTGCCGTGGGCGGTCGGGTTCGCAGGTGCCGCCTTCTGGGACCTGGTCAACGAGCGCCTCGGGCGCATCCCGCTGTCGTGGGCGGCCGTCATCGGGCTGGGCGCCCTTGTCCTGCTCTTCGTGGTCAGTCAGTCGGAGCAGCGGTGAGCGGAGGGGCCGGGCCGCGACGGCCCGGCTCCCTCCGCCTCACTTCTCCTCGACGGCCTTCTTCTGCGCCTCGAGGATCTTCAGGGTGTCGTCCTTGGAGAGGCCCTCGCCCGAGACCCCGACCAGGTTGCCACCCACCTTGGTCACGGCCATGACGAAGCTCTGGCTCTCACCCATGGCGCCCGCGCGCATCTTGATGCCTCGGGCGTCCTTCTCGTCCAGCTTGTCGACCTGCATCTTCATGCCGTGCGGCCCGCCCTTGAGCTCCCCGCACTCGTCGGCGAACTTCTCGACGGCGTCCATGCCCTTGTCGTAGTTGTCGGTCTTGCCGCTGATGGTGACCTCAGCGTCCTTCTCCCCGTTCTTGAAGGTGGCCTTGGGCGACTCGGGACCCTCCTTCTTGAAGAACTCCGCCTCGTCGAGAGCCTTGCCAGCCTCCTTGCAGCCATCCGGCACGTCATCGAACATGAAGATCAGGTCCTCGAAGGTGCCGTCGTCCTCGGAGTCGGAGGACTCGTCCGTCGCGTTCTGCGTGGCGGTGTAGCCCTCGAGCGGGAAGTTCTCCTCGGAGAGCGCTTCCTTGCCACCACACGCGGTGAGGCTGGTGACGGCGACAGTGCTGGCGAGGGCAAGCAGGGCGAGGCGGCGGTACATGGAGAACTCCATGTGTGTGAAGCGACCACCGGTATTGGTTCGACGCCCGGGAGTGACGGGGCGTCGCTCCGATGGTGCCACTGCCGCGGGGGCGTCAGGCGCCGCCCGGCGTCTGTGCGATCACCCCGCCGAGCCGCAGGCTTGGCTGGTGCAGCGCGGCGCGGCCCGAGCGAGCCGTCGACCCCTCCATCAGGGCCGATGGAGCGATAGGCATTGCACTTATATCTGAAAACGCGTAGTGTGACCTTTCCGCACAGTGAGAGAGGGAGGGTGCCATGCCCACCGTCGTGGACCGTGAGTCCGTGCACGTCACCCGTGACCAGGCCGAAGCCGCCCGGCGAACCATGCCTGGACGAGCCGGTCAGGCTGCGCCGCGGTTCGCTGTGTCCCGCGGGGACTCGTTCGTCGAGCTTCCGGACGCGCTGCAGCCGTTGCTGCGGCGCATCGTGGAGTCCGTCGCCGAGGGGCGCCGCGTCACGGTGGGTGAGTTGCCGGAGGAGGTCACGACCACCCTGGCTGCCGAGATGCTCGAGATCTCCCGCCCCACGTTGATGAAGCGTGTCCGTGCGGGCGAGATCCCCGCCCACAAGGTGGGCAGCCACACCCGTCTGCGCACGGCGGATGTGCTGGAGGCGCGAGAGAGGGCACAGCAGCAGCGCCGTGACGCCTTCGACGCGTTGCGACGTGCTCAGGACGAGGGAGGGCTGACGGACTGACCTCCGTCGTCCTGGCGGGAAGGACTCGATGTGATCGGTGGCCGGACGCACTTGGTGGTGGTCGACTCCAACGTCTGGGCCTCTCGCACGTTGCGGGACTGGCTGGCGCTCCTGCACCAGGAAGGTCCGGGGCTCTATCAGGTCGCGTGGTCGGAGGACCTGCGGGCCGAGACCGTCCGCGTGATTCGTCGTCGACACCCTGAGGTGGACGGTGGCGTGACGGCCAAGGTTGCTGAGGCCTTCGAGGCGGTCTTTCCCGACGGGCGGGTGCGCGACTACGTGGTCCCCGGTGATATGCCGCGCCCAGCGGACGCCGGGGACATCCACGTCCGCGCCCTGGCCGAGCACTGCCGGGCAGACCTCCTCGTGACGGACAACGTCCGCCACCTCCGGCCCGCAAGCGAGGACGAGCAGGACGCCCTGCACCACGAGGTCCACACCGCCGACGAGTTCTTCCTGCTCGTCGACGACAGTGCCCCGCACGTGGTGCGGGCAGCGACAGCTCGGAACCGCGACTACTACGTGGAGCAGGCGCGATGCCGCGGCGAGCCGGTGGACATCGACCTGCCGCAGGCTCTGGAGCGTGCTGGTTGCCCGGCCTTCGCGGACCGGGTGAGGGTGCGACTCCAGCAGATCTGACGGGCCCGCCCCCTCACTTCAGCAGCTCGACGTCCGCCTCGTAGCGCAGGATCTGCGTGCCGGCGCCCTCGTCGGAGTCGTCCGGGGCCGCCCAGCTCGTACTGACCGGAGTGTCCGGGCGCCTGGGGCAGGTTGGTCACGCCGGAGCACAGCATCTTGGAGCGGCGGACGGGCTCGCAGTCCTGGTAGTCGATGAAGTGGCTGTCGTTCATCCGCTTGTCGCGCAGCCGGCCGTCCGCCGACCACTCGTAGAACCGGCGCGAGCCCCACGACTGCCTCACCAGCCGGTGGCGGTCGCGGTCGTGGACGATCCCGCCCACGTGGTCGTCCACCCGGAACACCTCGGTGACCTCGAGCGTGTCGCGGTCGATGCGGTAGACGATCGCGCGCGAGTCGGGCCGGTGCTCGGCCACCGGCACCCAGATGGACTCCTCGTCCACGTCGATGCCGCCGGGGTGGTGGATGTGCCCCTCACCCAGCTCGTCGCCGTCCACCTCCGTGGCCTGCGGGTGGAAGGCCTTGAACTTCAGGTCGGTGGTGCCGGTGTGCTTCCACGCGGTGGAGCGGGAGGTCTGGCTCACGGTGTTCACCAGCCGCTCGTCGCGGGGGTGGCCCGCGCGCCCGCCGCCGGAGTCGGCGGTGGTAGAGAGCGCGGCCGTGCCCAGGAGGGCGGCCGCCGAGGGGCCGCCGGGTGTGGAGTGGGCGAACGCGGGGTGGTGCTGCCTCACCCCACCAGGTGCCGCAGGTACCGCGGCGGCGCGTCGAGGAACGCCCGCCAGTGCCCCACCAGCTCCAGGTCGTCCCACGCGGCCTCGCGGAGTCCCCACTCGCCCAGCTCCAGGATCCGCGCCCCGGGCAGCGCCGCCAGCACGGGGGAGTGCGTGGCGCACAGCACCTGCGCCCCGTCGGCCGCCAGCCGGTCCAGGGTGGCCATGAGGTGCAGGGTCGACTGGAACGACAGGGCCGCCTCCGGCTCGTCGAGGCAGTAGAACCCCGCCCGGGTGAAGCGGGACTCCAGCAGGGCCAGGAAGGACTCGCCGTGGCTCATCTCGTGGAAGCGCGGTTCGAGCGCGCTGGGGCTGGGGTTCTGCTCCAGGTAGGTGTAGAAGGCATGCATCGTCTCGGCGCGCAGGAAGAAGCCGTCGCGCGGCGCCCCGACCCCGCGCTGCACGCGGAGCCACTCGGCCAGGGGTGACTCGCTGCGTCGCGTGCTGTGTCGCGCGTGGCGCGAGCCGCCTTCCACGTTGAGCCCGAACGCCTCGGCCACGCCCTCCAGCAGCGTCGACTTGCCGGAGCCGTTCTCGCCCACCAGCAGGGTGATGCCGGGGGCCGGCTCGAACCCCTGCCGCAGCACCTGCGCGATGGCGGGGACGGTCACCGGCCACCTGTTGGCGGGCACGTCTGCGGTCGGGTCGGGGCGTACGGCGACGAGGGGCGGCTGGTCGGCGAGCATGCCGGCACCCTGCCACGTGCAGCCCCCCCGCACCCACCGTTCACCCGCCCCTCACGCCCCCGTCACGCCGCGCTGCCCCCGCGTTCACACGCGTGAACTGTCCTGCCCCACATGCCTTCCACGCTCCACCGCCCCGCCCCGGACACCACCGGCGTCTCCCGCCGCACCCTGCTGGGGGTCGCCGGCCTCTCGGCCACCACCCTCGCCCTGGGTGTGGAGGCGCCCGCATCGGCCGGCGGCCCGCCGCCGCGCACCAACCCGTTCACCCTCGGCGTCGCGGCCGGCACTCCGGGGCCGGACTCGATGGTGCTGTGGACCCGACTGGCCACCGACCCGCTGGCCGCCGACGGGCACGGCGGCATGCCCCGGCACCCCGTGTTGGTGCGCTGGGAGGTGGCCCGCGATGCGGGGTTCACCCGCCGGGTCGCCCACGGCCACGCCCTGGCCCAGCCGGAGCTCGCCCACTCCGTGCACCCGCAGGTCACCGGCCTCGAGCCCGCCACCGAGTACCACTACCGCTTCCGCACCGGCCGCCACACCAGCCCCGCCGGCCGCTTCCGCACCCTGCCGGCGGCCGGCGCCGACGTGGCCTCCTTCTCGCTGGGGGTCGCCTCCTGCCAGGCCTGGTACCACGGGCACTTCACCGCGTGGAAGCACCTGGCGGCCGAGACCGACCTGGACCTCATCGTGTTCACCGGCGACTACATCTACGAGTACGGCATCCGCAGCGGCGACAACCTGTGGCGCCACGGCGTGGAGCTGGGCCCCGAGCACACCCAGGAGGTGCAGACCCTGGCCCAGTACCGCCTGCGCTACTCCCTGTTCAAGACCGACCCGCACCTGCAGGCCGCCCACGCCCGGGCCGCGATGGTGGCCACCTGGGACGACCACGAGGTGGAGAACAACTACGCGGGCAGCCAGTCGCAGTACGGCCTCAGCGAGGAGGACTTCCTGTTGCGCCGCGCGGTGGCCTACCGGGCGTACTACGAGAACCTGCCGCTGGGGCCGGCCGCCCTGCCCGAGGGGCCGCACAGCCGCATCCACCACTCCCTGGACGTCGGCCGCCTGGCGCGCCTCTCGGTGCTGGACACCCGCCAGTTCCGCGACCCGGTGCCGCAGGACGAGCAGCGCGTCGCCGACCCCGAGCGCAGCATCCTGGGTGCCGCGCAGGAGGCGTGGCTCACCGAGCGTCTGCGCACCTCCCCGGCGCAGTGGAACCTGCTGGCCGACGGCGTGGCGATGGTGCCGGTCACCGACGACCGGGTGGACCAGTGGGACGGCTTCCCGGCCGCCCGCCAGCGGCTGATGGACCAGCTGGCCCGGGTGAGCAACCCGGTGGTGCTCACCGGCGACATCCACCACCACGCCGCCGCCGAGCTGTGGGCCGACCCGACGGCACCCGCCCCTGAGGCCGAGCCGGTGGCCGTGGAGCTGATCTGCAGCTCCATCGCCTCCGACGGCGACGGCAAGCCCGGCGGCCACCCGGACTGGACCGCCCACCCGTACGTGCGCGCCATGGACGCCCGCCGCGGCTACGTGCACGTGACCCTCACCCCGCAGGAGATGCGCTCGCGCTTCGTGGTGGTGCCGTGGGTCGAGGCCGACGACACCGCCCCCGCCCGGACGGCCTTCGCCTTCCGCACCCCGGCCGGCTCGCGCCGCCTCCTGTCCTGAGCTGACCCGCCCTCTCGAGAGGACCCCCATGACCCACCACCCCCGCCCCGTGACCGGCCTGACCGCCACCGGCGCCCTGATGACGGTCCACCTCGCCTGGGAGCCGCGCGCCCACGGCCCCCTGGTGGACCACTACCGCGTGCACGCCGTGCCCGCCGGGCGCGCCGAGCGTGGACTGCGCCACCTCGGTGACGACACGCTGCTGGCCCGCACCGTCTACCCCCGCTGGGAGCACGGTGGGCGCTCGCCTGAGGGGGAGGAGTGGGTGTACGTGGTGGTCACGGTCGACGCCGCCGGCCGCTGGTCGCGTCCCTCCCGCCCCGAGCGCGCCCACTCGCTGCCGTCGGTCACCACCGGGTGCCCGGTAGCCCAGGTGGGTGACTTCGACCGCCGCAGCCTGGAGCTGCGCCACGCCCCGGCGGGGTACAAGGCCATCGCCACCGAGCACCCGGACGGGCTCATCACCGTCGGCCCCGATGACGGACCCGCGCAGTGGCCCTACCTGCTGCCCGGGCCGGGCGACACGTGGGCCGGCTCGCGCGCCTACACCCTGCGCTGGACCGTGCGCGCCGACCGCCCGGTGTCCCGCCCCGCCGTGGCCCTGTGGGGCATCGACACCACGCGCCTGGGAGGCCGGCTCGAGGTGGCGTTGGGCACCTGGCAGCAGGCCACGGACCTGCCGCGAGGAGCCACCAAGGGGTCGCGTGAGGGCGACGCCACCCTGCCGGACACGCCGCTGCGCCCGGTGTCGTTGGAGTGGGAGCTGCCCTCGCCCCTGCCCGCCGGTGAGCACCTGCTGACGGCGACCCTCGCCGAGGGGGGATGGCTCGCCTGGGACGCCGCGGGCCTGTTCGACCTGGCCTGACCCTCCTCGCCCGGCCCCCACCCCCATCGGCCAGAATTCACGGGTGCTTCCCACCTCCGTTCCCGTCACCCGCCACTCGGTGGGCACGCGCGGCACCCTGCGCGCCGTGCTGCCCTGGGCCGCCTACGCGGCGTCGCTCTGGCTGGCCATGGGCGCGGCCTGGTGGTTCTTCCTCGTGCGCAAGGAGGACCCGGGGCTCGCCACGGCCTGGTTCACGGGGACCCTCAGCGCGCTGCTCGCCACGATGTGGGCCTTCCCGCACTCCGTGAAGAACCTGCACGTCCGTCCCGACACCACGGGGCTGTGGCTCGCCGGGGCGGGCCTGTCCGCGCTGATGGCCACCGCCTCGGTGGTGGGGCTCGTGGTGACCGCCGCGTGGGACGAGGTGACCGTGCCTGTCCTCGCGTGGGTGGCCTTGGTCGCCGGGCTGCTGGCCGAGTACACCTTGGCGGCGTCCACCGGCATGGCCCTGGGCGCCATGTGGCGCGTGGGCTGCGGCGGGGGACTGCTGGCCCTGGCGCTCGCCGCCGTGACCGGAGTGGGCGCGGCGGCGGGGGTCGGCGCGCTGCTGCTGGTGGTGGAACCCCCGTCCACGCCCCTGCCCTGGCCGATGATGGCGGTGGCGATGCCGCTGACCGTCCCCCTTGCCGCCGGGGCGCTCTGGCTCGCCGCCCACCTCGGGTCCCGCGGCTGACGCCCACACGCGCCGCGCGGCATCCTGCCGCTGAGCCAGCCCGCCGCTGAGCGGCGCCCGCCCTCGGTTCCCCGCCCCTCAGCCCGCGCTGCCCTCCCGGGCGGCCTCGGTCTCCTCGGCCAGGTGGTCGGCCAGGCGGTCCACCTCGTGCAGCATCACCGCCATGCTGCGCACCACCGCAGCGCGCAGCGGTCCGGCCTCCAGCTCGCCCTCGCGCCCGTAGAGGTGCTGCTCGGTGAGCTCGGCCCAGGCCTGCTGCAGCCGGGTCACCACGCACAGCTCCACCAGTGCTGGGCGGGCGCCCTCCACGTCCACCACGAGCAGGCAGGCCACGCCCCAGCAGCCGCCCTCCTCGCCGCGCTGCACGTCCACGCCCTCCAGGGGCAGGTCGAGCCCGCTGTGGTCGACCACCTCCACCAGGCGGATGCCGGGCGCCTGCGCCACCTCGTCGGCGATGCACCGCACCAGCAGGGTCTGGGCGCGGGTGGAGGTGCACACCACGGTGGCCGAGGTGAGGTCGGGCACCGCGTGCTCGACCTCCTCCACGGTGGTCGGCAGCGGGTGGCCCTGGGCGGCGCACTGCTCCAGCGCCCGCAGGGTGTCCTCCTCGGAACGCTGGCGCACCTCGCCCACGATCGCGCGCGCCGGCTCACCCGGCTGGAGGGTGACGCGGCAGTGGGTGCGCAGGGCGGAGTCGACGGTGGACAGCGCCGTGGCCCAGTCGTCCTGGCGTTCGGTGTGGGTCTGACGAACGAGGTCGCGGAGTGCGGTGTTCAAGGCAGACCTCCAGGGCGCGCCGTCGTGGGGGTGTCCGATGAGTGTGCACGCGTGTCACTGTTATTTCGCTGTCCTCACCCCATGAATACGGCGCGGCGGCACGGCCCTGGGCCGCGCCGCCG
>NZ_KV824692.1:0-588 GCF_001816045.1 Kytococcus sp. HMSC28H12 | reverse complement strand
CGTTTGACCTCGCGGATGGGACTGGTCGGCAGGATCTCGAGCAGGCGCTGCGCGGCGGCCCTGCCGACGGTGGGGGTGGGGGCGTGGAACAGGGCTCGGACGTCCTGGGCGACCTGCCAGGCGAGCTCCACCTCGACGTGTGCCTCGTGAGCGGTGAACGCCGCGGTCAGGCGGGCTCGTTGCCGGTCAGAGATGTTCTCGACCCCAGCGCGCAGCAGGGTCCTGATCCCGTACAAGGGGTCGCCCCTGCGCCCGCGGTGGCCGGTGGTGTCCTGCTGGACCCGGCGACGGACGTCATCCACGCACGCGGTGGCGAGCTTCACGACGTGGAAGGCGTCCACGACCGCGGTCGCGTCGGCGAGGTGGTCATCGATCGCGTTCTTGTACCCGTGGAAGGGGTCCAGGGTGGCGATCTGCACGGCGTCGCGGAAGTCCTGCCCGCGGTCAGTGAGCCACGCCCCGTACACGGCGCCGGAACGGCCCGGGACGAGGTCGAGCAGCCGGGCACGGGTCCGGCCGTCCTGGTCGCGGGTCAGGTCGACCATTCCGGTGAGCATCCGCGGGCCACGCGTGCGCGGATCGACGTGG
>NZ_KV824691.1:0-12553 GCF_001816045.1 Kytococcus sp. HMSC28H12 | reverse complement strand
CGGCAGCTACTGAGCGCCGCCGGCCCGGGCGGCGTCACCAGCGGCCGCGGCCTCCCGGCGGCACCGTGCGCCAGGCCGCCAGACGCTGGGGGTCCTGCGCGTCGAGGAACTCCACCAGCTCGGCGAAGGACACGCAGTGCACCTCCTCGCGGGGGCACTGCTCGCGGGTGAAGCGCTCCATGGCGTCCAGATAGGTGCCGTCGTCCCAGGCGGCCAGGTGGTTGCCTAGGACCAGGGGCGCCCGGTTGCCCTCCAGGGCCTGCTCGAGCTCGTGCTCGTAGGTCTTCTCCATGACCCGGCCGCGCTCGGCCTTGGACACCTCCGGCGCCCAGGTGTTGAAGGCCGACAGCCAGTTGTAGTCCATGGCCAGCACCGAGCGGCGCCCCATGGCGTCGCTGCCGTGGACCTGCACCGACGGGATCGGGAAGTTCCACACGCCGTTGGCCTTCTCCGGCCAGGTCACGGCACCCACGGTGGAGGAGTCGTAGGTCCACCCGTCCTCGGCCGCGGCCTTCTGCGCGTTCTCCGGCCCCTCCAGGCAGGGGGTGCGTCCGCCTTGGACCTTGCGGGCGATGCCCTTGGGCAGCGCCGTGCCGCCCTTGAGGGGCGTCTTGCCCTCCCACCGCTCCACGAAGCGGTACCACTCGTCCATCTCCTGGTGCCACTGGGCCACCGACCAGTCGGCGCCGCCCTGGGGGCCGCAGAAGTGGCCGTTGTAGTGGGTGCCGAGCTCGTGGCCGGCCTCGATGGCGGCGGCGAGCTCACGGGTCGTCTCCCGCACCATCTGGGCCGTGCGCGGCCGGATGTGCTGCATGCCCTTGGGGTGCATCGGCGGCCGGTAGGTCTCGGCCACCTCCTCGCCGGTGGCCAGGAACGGGCCGCTGAGGAAGAAGGTCATGTGCGCGTCGGACTCGTCCGCCGCGGTGCGGAAGCGCGAGACGCCCTTCTCGCGCGGTGTCTCCCCGGCGCCGTCCCAGGAGATCACCACGAACTGCGGCGGCTTCTCGCCGGCCGGCACCTTGCGGGCCAGGTCGGAGGGGGCCTTGGAGGGCGAGGGAGCCTCACCGTGCGTGTCGTCGCCGCTGCTGCTCGGGTCACCGGTGGCGTCGCCGCTCCCGCCGGACCCCTCGCCGGCGCTGCCGGACGGGGCTGCGCCCGGGTCGCTCGAGTCGCCCGAACCACCCGACGGCTCGTCCGTCGTCCCGCCCGCGGGGGTGCCGACGGCATCGGCCGGTGCCGAGCCCCCGCTCCCCTCCTCGCTGGGCTGGCCCGAGCAGGCCCCCAGCACCGTCGCGAGTCCCACCATCATCACGGCACCCCGGCCGAGTCGTCCCACCATCGGTCTTTCCTGCACCTTGCGCTCGTCGGTCCCCTTGCCCCTGCACCGTAGGAAAGGGGTCGGGGCCGGGATGTCCGCCCACGGGGGGATCCCCCGTGCGCCCACCAGGTGACCGAGGGCGCGCCCGCCGGAGAGCGGAGGGACCCGCCGGAATCCCCCATCGGGACACCTCTACTGTGATGTAGCACACAGACCACGGCGCAGGCCGCCCACCGCTCGGAAGGACCCCCCATGAGCACGCCCACCCCGGACACCCGCACCGTCGCCGTGCACGCCGGTCGCCACGACCTGACCGCGCTCGGGGTGCACGCCGCCCCCATCGACCTCTCCAGCACCTCCCCCCTGCCCGACGTGGAGCACGGCGGCGAGGCCTACGAGCAGCTCGCCGGCGGCGGGCGCCCCGGCGAGGGGCACTCGCTGGTCTACCAGCGCCTGTGGAATCCCACCGTGGCGCGCTTCGAGGACGCCCTGGCCGAGCTCGAGCACACCGACGAGGCGGTGGCCTTCGCCTCCGGCATGGCCGCGGTGAGCGCCTCGCTGCTGGCCTGCGTGGCCGCTGGCACGCCCCACGTGGTGGCCGTGCGGCCGCTCTACGGCGGCACCGACCACGTCCTGGGCACCGGCCTGCTGGGCACCGAGGTGACCTGGGCCGAGCCGCACGAGGTGGCCGAGGCCGTCACCGACCGCACCGGGCTGGTGATCTGCGAGACGCC
Organism: Kytococcus sp. HMSC28H12; assembly: GCF_001816045.1. Lineage (NCBI taxonomy): Bacteria > Bacillati > Actinomycetota > Actinomycetes > Micrococcales > Kytococcaceae > Kytococcus > Kytococcus sp. HMSC28H12. Next base: position 10,501 of record NZ_KV824691.1, on the reverse strand, counting down.
CGGCAACCCCACGCTCGACCTGGTGGACCTGCAGGCCGTGGTGGCCGCCGCCGGCGACGTGCCGGTGCTGGTGGACAACACCTTTGCCACCCCGGTGCTGCAGAACCCCGCCGACCACGGCGTGACCCTGGTGCTGCACTCGCTCACCAAGGCCATCGGCGGCCACGGCGACCTGCTGGGCGGAGCCGTGGCGTGCACGTCCGAGTGGGCGGTCCGCCTGCGCCAGGTGCGCGCAGTGACCGGCGGGCTGCTGGCCCCGCAGGTGGCCTACACGGCGCACCGCGGGCTGCAGACGCTGCCGGTGCGTGTGGAGGCGGCGACCCGCACCGCGCAGGAGGTGGCCGCGTGGCTGGCCGGGCAGCCCCAGGTGGCCGAGGTGCTCTACCCGGGCCTGGCCACCGGTGCCGATGCCGAGCTGGTGGCCCGGCAGATGCGCGGCCCCGGCTCGATGCTCGCCTTCCGTCTGGCCGGCGGGTACGACGCCGCCTCGGCCACGGCGCAGGCCTGCCGCATGATCGTGCACGCGGTGAGCCTGGGCGGGGTGGACACCCTGGTGCAGCACCCCGCGGCCCTCACCCACCGCCCGGTGCCGCCGGACGCCCGCCCCGCCGCGGACGTGCTGCGGCTGTCGGTGGGGCTGGAGTCGTCGGCGGCGATCATCGCCGACCTCGAGCAGGCGCTGGCTCAGCTGGCCTGACGGTCGGCGTCCGACCGCTGAGGGCGCACGGGCGCGCCCTCAGCGGTCGATGCCCTGCAGCGCCGCCTCCCGCAGCGGCGCACACCCGGTGCCGACCAGCCAGCCGATGACGCCCCACGCCGCGGCCATCATGGCCGCCCAGACGACCGATGCCTCGGCATGCACCCACGAGAGGATGACCACCTGGGGTGCGCCGAGCACGGCCGCCAGCACGGCGAGGTAGACCGGCGCAGCCGCAGCCGTGGCACCGGGCGCCACGCGGCGGGCCACCAGCGCCACACCCACGAAGCCGACGAGATTCCGAGCAGCGGCCACCGCATCAGGTGGGGCCATGGCCTCCCACCACGCCGCAGCGAGCCAGCTCCCTCCGGCGAGGAGCGTCAACAGCGGCACCCAGCCACGGTCGGCCCATCCCACCGGACGCGGTGAGAGGGACTCGTGGAGGGCCGCCGTCGAGGCCTGGGCGCTCCCGATGATGCCAGCGGCCACGAGGCTCGGCGCCAGGTAACCCACCAGGAACACACCGGAGAGGAAGCTGGGCAGGGGCACCACAGAACCGTGGAACTGCAGCACCGCCAGCCACCCGACCGCCACCAGGAGCACTGCGAGGAACGGGAGGCGCTGCCGGAGGAAGGGCAGCGCTGCCCTCACGCCGCGCACCCCGTCGACTCCATGACGGTCGAGACCCGCTCCCGCACCTCATCGCCCGAGGCCCCCTGGAAGGGTTCCGGTTCGTCCGGGTCCTGCAGGAGGCCCAGCTGGACCGCCCACCACGCCGCTGTCTCTGCGCGGTCCGGAACGTCTCCTGCGGACGGCGCGGCCTCGACGGCGCCCCAGTCCCCGAAGGGCTGACGTTCCGTCCCGCACCCCTCCCGCGGCACCAGCGCCAGACCCAGCGCCATCCGACGCGCCATCGGGTCCTCGTCGCCGAGGATCGCTTCGGTGTAGCCGGGCTGAAGGTTCACGAGCGACTCCGTGACACCCGCCGGGACCGGCACCCGGTGCTCCTGTGCGATGACGAGGACCTCGCGCAGGTCCGCGGCCACTGCGGGCCGGAGACTCTCGTTCTCCGGCCAGAGGCACAGGTCCATGGCACGGGTCCCCTGCTGCACCTGTTCGCACCGGACGGGGTCGTCGCGCACGGCGAGCCCGTGGCCGGGCACGGCGTGGGCGACGCCCCATGCCGCCCCCATCGAGGCCACGGCAGCCACCACCAGGGCGATGCCGGAGAGCACCGCCCGGTCGATGAGGCACCACAGGGCCAGCGCGACCGCCAGGGCTCCGATGACAGCCAGGAGGTGGGCCAGCCACGCCCCGGTCGTCGGCTCCACCTGCGACACGCAGCAACGCACCGGGAGGCCCGCCATCAGGCGCACTGGCCCGTCGGCCATCGAGTTGGGGAGGACGAAGGCCCAGAAGCCCAGCGCGACGGCGGTGGGCAACGCGAACAGGAGCGGCACCAGTCGGCCGAGGAGGGCCCCCACGGCGGCCACCGCCCCGCACAGCACCACCCGGGGGAGAAGGACCTCCAGGACGGACCCGTCGAAGGAACCACCGCGGCCGACGTGGACGGCCGCGCCCACCACGAGCACCACGGCACCCACCCCTGCGGCCGGGAGGACGCACAGGGCCCACTGGGCACCCGAGTGGCGCACCGAGACGCGGTGCCTGAACACACCGGCGCCACGCAGTCTCGCCGCCGCCAGCGCTGCCCCGGCCGCCACGACCGGCAGCACCAGCGCTCCGGCCACCCCGGCATCGATGGCGCTGAACAGGGGGTAGGACCCGGGGGCGGGGAGCGCTGCGAGACCCAGCGCCGCCACGACAGCGGTCAGGAGGAGCAGGACGGGCCACGCAGTGACCCCGCGGACGACCCCCGCGTTCATGCGGAGTCGTCCTCGACCAGCGTGACGCCCTCGGGCACGGCATCGAGACCCCGCCGCGCAGTGGAGCCGGCCCCGACGTGGTGGACGAAGGCCTCGTCCGGGGACATGCGCCGGTCCGCACCGCCGAGGAACTCCGCCGGCGTCCCGTCGAAGACGATGCGGCCAGCGTCCATCACGCTGACGCGGTCGACCTCGTCGGTCACCGCATCGAGCAGGTGGGTGGTCATCAGGTGCGGCCGGCCGGTGGCAGCGAGCGCCTCGTGGAAGGACGCGCGCTGGACCGGGTCGAGACCGACCGTCGGCTCGTCGAGCACGAGGAACTCCCCCGGGGACGCGAGGGCCTCCGCCAGGGCCATACGGCGGGCCTGGCCGCCCGAGAGCTCCCGGCTGGGGCGGCTCGCGAGTTCCGCCAGACCGACCGTCGCCAAGGCCTCGGCGGCCGCGTGGGGCGCCTGCCGGGCGGAACGACCTGCCAACCAGGAGATGTACTCCACCTGCTGGCCCACCGTGACTCCTCGCAACACCTGCGTGGCCTGCGGCACGTAGGCCACCTGGACGGGCCGCCGGATCTCACCCGCGCTCGGCCGGATCAATCCGACGAGTGCCTGCACGAGGCTCGACTTGCCCGCACCGTTGGCGCCGATCAGCAGCGAGCGCCCATCGGTCGGAATCGACCACGAAAGGTCCTCCACGACCGTGATCCGGCGAGGCCAGCGGCCTCGCCGGATCGTGAGGTCCGCGCACCCCACCCTCAGGGATGCCTCCGGCATCAGTACTTCAATCCCAATCGGTGGACGTCCACTCGCTGCCAAGACTGCCCCCCGTTGTTCCAGTCGGTCAGGGTGATGAACATGTCCCCGGCGGTCACCGTGCCGTGGTTGTACTCCCGGTAAACGGAGTCATCACACTTGTACCAGATGTTGCCATACTTCACGTCGCCGCCCTGCCAGAGAGGTCTATCCCGCACAAGCTGGAGCCTCACCCGATTCAGGTCGTACTGGTCGTAGTAGGGGTGGTGCTTCTTGTCGCCCCAGCTACACCCATCCGCCCAGACGACGAGGTCTCGGTCGTTGAACTTGTTTTCGGCGCGCCGCGACTGAATAAAGCGTGACACATCATCCCAGTAGCTGGACCAAGACCCCTCCGCCATAGCCGGCGCTGCTGATACAACCACGCATGCGGTCATCAACACGGCCATGCGTCGTCGACCTCGAAAGCTCATATTCCATCCTATGTGTGATGAAGTTCATCTAACCCCCCCCACCCCCCCTGTCAAGAACCGAAATTTCTAAGGCACCGCCCCTCAGGCGCTGGCTCAGCTGGCCTGACGGTCGGCGTTGGCCGCGTGGGCGTCGCGCGCGTACTCGGCCAGACCCGGCGCGACGTCCTCGTAGGTCCTCGTGAACCGGGCGTCGGCGACGTACATCTCACCCAGACCGCGGTGGATCTGCGGCGTGCAGTCGTAGAACCACCGCGTGATGTGCTGCCGATGGGCCTCGGCGACGTCCATGGCGCGGGTGGAGGTGGCCGGCTCACCGGCCCGCAGGGCGGCGGCGAGGTCGGCGAGGATCTGGTCGGACTCGGCCTTCACCTGCTCCCAGTCGCTCCGCGAGTACTTCTGCGTGCGCTGCTGGGACTGCTCCCACGCCGGGGTGTCACCCCATCGCTGCTCGGCCTTGGCCTGGTAGTCGTCGAGGTCCGTGGCGAAGGAGTCGCCGAAGATCTCGCGCTGCTCGGCCCGGCTGATGCGGTAGCCGTGGTTCTCGGACTGGTTCTTCTCGGTGTTCATCTCGGCCTCCAGTGCCGTGTCGATCGCGTCGAGCACTCCGGTGAGCTGCTCGACCTGTCGGATGACCTCATCGCGGCGCGCCTGCAGGCGGGTGGCGACGTCGCCCCCATCGGCCACCGCGGCGATCTCCCCCAGGGAGAGGCCGAGGCGTCGCAGAAAGACCACCCGCTCCAGGCGGGCGACGTCCCGGGGCGAGTAGAGGCGGTAGCCGGACCAGGTCCGGTGCGATGCACCGGCCACGCCCACTGCCTCGTAGTGGTGCAGGGTGCGCACCGTCACGCCCAGGAGCTCGGCCACCTGGCCGACTGTCAGGTCGTCGGACCCCTGCTGGTCCCTCTGCGATCCGGTCATGGCACCCATGTCACCGCCTCACGTCGCGTGAGGGTCAAGTGTTGCCGAGCTCCGACACATCCTGACGAGCGCAGCCCGCCGCCCGAACATCGGCATTGCCCTCCTGAACGCCGCACGGGAGGCCGGAGGCGTGGACGACCTGCCCATCCCCGCCCGGACAGAGCCGGCCCGTGTCGTGGAGTTCGAGTGATCGTCCTGGACACGAACGTCGTCTCCGAGTTGGTCCGCCCCACGCCGGAGCCGTCGGTCGTGGCATGGCTTGAGGGGGTCACGGACGAGGTGGCGCTCACCGCCATCACCGTGGCCGAACTGTTGGCAGGCCTGGCCCTGCTTCCGGACGGGCGGCGCAGCGATGGGCTCGACGCTGCGGCCCGCCACGCCTTGGAGCCCTACCGCGGCTCCCGGGCGATCCTCCCGTTCGACGCCGAGGCCGCCGGCGAACACGCAGAGGTGCTGGGCGCCCACACCCGGTCCGGCTCACCCATCAGCTCAGCCGATGCGCAGATCGCCGCTGTCTGCCGAGTGCACGACGCCACCTTGGCCACCCGCAACACCAAGGACTTCGAGGGCACCGGCGTGCAACTGGTCAACCCCTGGATTGCCTGAGACCGCGGCCTCTGAAGAGGAGCACGTGTGAGCGAGGGGTGTTGCCCGGGAGGGGTGTCCTATCGCCCGATAGGTCGACCGATTCACAGGCACCTGCCTGCCCAGCGGTCGACCTATCACCTGATAGGCCACTCCTCCGACGACCCGGACCGTGCCTCCTCACCCTCCCCGCGTCAGCACCTCCGGGCCCGAAACCCGGTGGCGCTGCGGACCCACAGCGGCTTGCATGGGCCCATGCAGATCCCACCCAAGTCCGCCGCCCGGGCTGCCCTGGACGCCCTGCCCGGGTTCACCTGGTCCCCGTTCACCCGCGAGGACGCTGCAGCGCTCAACGCGCTGTTCGCCGTCACCCGTGAGCATGACGGCGATCCCGAGCGATGGTCCGAGGCCGAACTGCTGGAGTACTGGGACGCCGAGAGGTCCCGTCCGGGGGAGGACGTGCTGGTGGGCCACGACGAGGCCGGCCTGGTGGTCGCGGTCGCCTGGAGCGGCCTGAACCGGGCCGTCACGTCGATGCGGACCTGTCACCTGGGCGGCGCGGTGCACCCGGCGTGGCGGGGTCGCGGCATCGGCCGGGCGGTCCTGGCGTGGGAGCTGGCGCACGCCGCCGAGTGGGACCGCTCCACACGTGAGCCGGGTTTCGGTCCGTTGGCGATGACCCTCTACTGCCCCGTCGGGCAGACGGACCTGCGGGCGCTCGCCGACAGAGCCGGGCTGCCGGTGGTCCGCTTCTTCCACGAGATGACCGCGCCCCTGGTGGAGCTGCAGGCGTTGCGGGACACCGAGGGTGAGCCGATCGCGGCAGTGGTTCCCCGCATCGGGGAGGTGCCGCTGGGCGTCCGGCTGCTGGACTGGGACCCGATGCGCAGCCACGAGGTGCTGGCCCTGCGCAATGCCACCTTTGCTGAGCACTGGGGCAGCGTCGAGCAGACCCCGGGCGTGTGGGCCGAGATCACGGAGGGGTCGACCTTCCGTCCCGCGTGGTGTGTGCTCGCCGAGGACGAGACCACCGGCGAGCTCGTCGGGTTCGCCACCGGCGCGGCGTACGAGCAGGACTGGGGACCTCAAGGGTTCACCGAGGGGTACACCGACCTGCTCGGGGTGTTGCCGAGCCACCGCGGACGTGGACTGGCTTCGGCCCTCCTGTGCGAGCAGCAGCGCCGGTTCGTGGCCAGCGGCATGCAGGCGGCCGGGTTGGGCGTGGACACGGAGAACGCCAGCAACGCCCTGCGGCTGTACGAGTCGCTGGGGTACCGGCCGACCACGACCACCTGCGCCCACCAGCTGGAGCTCCCCGAGGGCGCTCCCGTGCTCCCCTGAACCCGGCGGCGGTGGGCGCGGTGCCCTTCCGTCCGCTGTGCGTACGTTCGCCTGTCGGGTGAGCGCTGAGCGCATCGCCGGGCGGGCCGCCCGGCGCCCCATCGCCTCAGGACTTCTTGCGGGTGCCTGCCTTCACGGTGCGGGTGGTGGTGGAGGCCGGCTTCTTGCGCGCGGTCGACTTCCCGGACGACTTGGACGCCGCCTTGCGCACCGGCTTCTTCTTCGGCCCCTCGGCACGCTTCTGCGCCAGCAGCTCGAAGGCCTGCAGCTCCGAGACGTCCTCCGGCCGCATGGAGCGCGGCACGGTCACGTTCGTCTCGCCATCGGTGATGTAGGGCCCGAAGCGGCCGTCCTTGATGACCACCTTCTTGCCCGAGACCGGGTCCTCGGCGAACTCCGCCAGCGGCGGGTTGGCCGCCGAGCGCCCGCGCCGCTTGGGCTCGGCGTAGATCTTCAGGGCCTCCTCGAGGGTGATGTCGAAGATCTGCTCCTCACTGGCCAGCGAGCGCGAGTCCGTACCCTTCTTCAGGTACGGCCCGTAGCGCCCGTTCTGCGCGGTGATCTCGGCGCCGGACTCCGGGTCCGCGCCCACCACCCGCGGCAGCGAGAGGATCCTCAGGGCGTCCTCGAGCGTCACCGTCCGCACGTCCATGGAGGTCAGCAGCGAGCCGGTCCGCGGCTTCACCAGGTCCTTGCCACGGCCGGTGGTCTTCTTGCCCTCGGCCTCGAAGCGCGCCACGTCCTCGTCGGTGAACACCTCGGACACGTACGGGCCGTAGCGGCCGGTCTTGGCCACCACGTCGCGGCCGGTCTCCGGGTCCTGGCCCAGCACGCGCCCGTCGGAGGCCGCCTCCGAGAGGTACTGGCGGGCCATCTCGGGCGTCAGCTCGTCCGGCGCCACGTCGTCCGGGATGCTCGCGCGCAGCGGCTTGGCCTCCTCGGCGTCCCCGGTGGCCGCCTGGGCGTCGCGGGTGAGCACCTCGGCCCCCTCGGGCACCTCGCCCGTGGCGGGGTCGGTGCCGGCCGGCGCCACCTCCTCCACGTACGGGCCGTAGCGGCCCACGCGCACCACGATGCCGTCGCCGATGTCGATGGTGGACACACCCTTGGCGTCGATCTCGCCGAGGTCCTCCACGAGCGCCCGCAGCCCGGCCGCGTCGGTGGCCTCGTCGCCGAAGTAGAAGCGCTGGAGCCACGCCACCCGGTCCTCCTCGCCGGCGGCGATGCGGTCCAGCCCCTCCTCCATCGAGGCGGTGAAGTCGTAGTCCACCAGGGTGGGGAAGTGCTTCTCCAGCAGGGTGGTCACGGCGAACGCCAGCCAGGTGGGCACCAGCGCGCTGCCCTGCGTGCGCACGTAGCCGCGGTCCTGGATGGTGCCGACCGTCGCGGCGTAGGTGGACGGGCGGCCGATGCCCTTCTCCTCCAGCGCCTTCACCAGGGTGGCCTCGGTGTAGCGCGGCGGCGGAGAGGTCTCGTGGCCCAGGGCCTCCACGCGGGAGGTCTCCAGCGCCTGCCCGGCGGAGAGGCTCGGCAGACGGGACTCCTTGCCCTTGCCCCCCTCGGCGGGGGTGGCGCCGTAGCGCTCGGCGTCGCGCCCCTCCTCGTAGGCCGCGAGGAAGCCACGGAAGGTGATGACCGTGCCCGATGCGGTGAGCTCGGCGGTCTTCACGGCCTCGCCGCCCACCTGCACGCCACTGAGCGGCGCCGCGATGCGGACGGTGGCCGTGGAGCCCTTGGCGTCGGCCATCTGCGAGGCGACGGTGCGCTTCCAGATGAGTTCGTACATGGCGTACTCGCTGCCGCGCAGCTCGCCGGCCACCTGGGCCGGGGTGCGGAAGGTGTCGCCGGCCGGGCGGATGGCCTCGTGGGCCTCCTGCGCACCCTTGGCCTTCTTGCCGTAGAGGCGCGGGGAGTCCGGCACGTACTCGGCGCCGTAGAGGTCGCGGGCCTGCTGGCGGGCGGCGGTGACGGCCGACTGCGACAGCGTGGTCGAGTCGGTACGCATGTAGGTGATGTAGCCGTTCTCGTACAGGCGCTGCGCCACGCGCATGGCGTCCTTGGAGCCCAGACGCAGCTTGCGGCTGGCCTCCTGCTGCAGCGTGGAGGTGATGAACGGCGCCGCCGGCTTGCGGGTGTACGGCTTCTCGCTGACGTCGCTGACGCTCACGTCCGCGGCCTCGATGCCGGTGGCGACGGCCTCGGCATCGGCCTGCTGCAGGTGGGTCACCTGGGCGCCGGACTTGAGCTGACCGGCATCGGTGAAGTCCCGGCCGGTGGCCACGCGGGTGCCGTCGAGGCTGGTGAGGCGGGCGGTGAAGGTGCGGTCGCCGGCCGGCGCGAGATCGGCCTCGACGTCCCAGTAGGCGGCGACCTTGAAGGCCATGCGGGCGCGCTCGCGCTCCACCACCAGACGGGTGGCCACGGACTGCACGCGGCCGGCGGAGAGGCCCTGCTTGACCTTGCGCCAGAGCACCGGGGAGACCTCGTAGCCGTAGAGGCGGTCGAGGATGCGGCGCGACTCCTGGGCGTCCACCATGCGGTCGTCGAGGTCGCGGGTGTTGTTCACCGCGGCCTGGATGGCGTCCTTGGTGATCTCGTGGAAGACCATGCGCTTGACCGGCACCTTGGGTTTGAGCGCCTGCAGCAGGTGCCAGGCGATGGCCTCGCCCTCGCGGTCCTCATCGGTGGCCAGGTAGAGCTCGTCGGCCTCCTTGAGGGCCTTGCGCAGCTCGGTGACCTTCTTCTTCTTGTCGGCATCCACCACGTAGTAGGGGTCGAAGCCGTTGTCCACGTCCACGGCGAACTTGCCGTAGGGGCCCTTCTTCATGTCCGCGGGGAGCTCGCTGGGCGTCGGCAGGTCGCGGATGTGACCGACACTGGCCTCCACGCGGTACTCGTCTCCCAGGTACTGGCCGATGGACTTGACCTTGGTGGGCGACTCGACGATGACGAGCTTGCTGCCCTTGGCTGCCGGGGACATGCGACTCCTTCTGCCGACCGGGCGTGCGCTGGAATCGTCAGCGCTCTGCGGCGCCGGGGTCGACGGCGGCCACCGTAGCCCACGACCGCGGGTAGTAGTCGCAGGCCCGGGACCGGCCCAGGGGCACCACGCGCGAGGGCCGGGACGCCTACGAGGTCGCCGCGTCGTCCCGCATTCAGCACCTGACCGCCAACACGTAGGCGATCCTCTCGGCCGAGGTGGGCGACACCTCGCGGCGCAACGCCACGGAGATCGCACACAACACCACAGCGCTGGTGCAGGCCACCGACACCGAGGACGTCCCGGACGCCGCCGCCATCCTGCGGATGCACCGCACCCTGCTGCACGAGGTCGACCCGCGCGCCGGCCACTGGCGCACACGACCGGCTGCGGTCCGGAGATCCGGCCCAAACGGCGGACCTCCGGACTGAAGACGGTCATCTGTGGCCCCGGGCATCACCCCGCCCCCTCGGGCTGAGGTGACCACTCGACTGGACGCGGACGCCTGGTCGAACCCCACCACAGCCTTGCGCTCCCCCGTGTGACGTGTTTCACTCGCGAGACGCGGTTCACTCCAGAGGCATGAGAGGCATGAGAGGCATGAGAGGCATGCTCGCAGTTGCCATCGCTGCGGGCAGCGTGAGTGTGACACCGCCCCCCACCACCAATTCCGCCTCCGCCTACGAACACACAGGCTGTTCTTTTCGCACCGACTACCGCTGGCACGTGGATTCTGTGAGTTCGGCCGACGAGCAAGCATGGCGTTCGGCGCTCGTGGACGTGGCCTCCACCGACGTGGACTTCCAACCCGCCCGAGCAGGCATCGAGACGACGGTCAATCTGGCTCTTCGGAGTTGAGCGTGGGTCATGGG
>NZ_KV824690.1:0-12092 GCF_001816045.1 Kytococcus sp. HMSC28H12 | reverse complement strand
CCACGTCCTCGTCCAGCGTCCCGTCGGCCCAGACGTCCAGGCCCCAGGCGTCCTCGGGGGAGCGGTACACGGCCTCCTCGCGGGGGCGGTTGAGGTCCACCTCGAAGCGCGAGTGGTGCACCAGCACGCGCGCCGGGGCGCCGGCGGCGATGCGGTCGGTGAAGGGGTCCTCCTCGCGGAAGCGGGTGTCCTCGTCGAGCACCATCGCCGCCGCGGTCTCCTCGCGCAGGCCGTGGCCGGCGTGGATGGAGGTGCCCACCAACTGGCCGGAGAAGTCGCCCACGAGTTCGTGCGTCGGGTTCTCGGTCATGGGCTTCTGTCTACTCGAGGAGGAGGCGCGGGGCCAGTGCGCCCGGCGGTCCGCCCCCGGTCCTGCCGGTCGATCCGCCTCCGGGCGGACCGTTCGGTAGAATCCGGCACCACCCCCACGGTGGTGCCGGCCCCGTCTGGCATGCGTCGGGCGCCGCGGAGCAGCCCGACGCCCCGGCCCCGCCCGTCCCCTCCGGGGAGCCTGGCCGCTGTGACCGACGACCCCCGAGGAGTGCGCCGTGTTCATCGCCATCGCACTCCACCTGCTCGCCGCGCTCCTGGCCCCGCTGGGCGCCGCCCGGCTGGGACGCCGCGTCTTCCCCCTGCTGGCCCTCGTGCCGGCGGGCACGGCGGTGTGGGCCCTCACCCGGTCGGTGGCCGCCCGCGGGGACGCACCGCCGGTCGAGACCGTGCCGTGGGTGCCGAGCCTGGACCTCGAGCTGGCCTTCCGCCTCGACCCCCTGGCCTGGCTCATGGTGCTGGTGGTCGGCGCGGTGGGCGCCATGGTGCTCACCTACTGCACCGGCTGCTTCGAGGACGACGAGAAGGGCCTGGGCCGCTTCGCCGCCTGCCTGGTGGGCTTCGCCGGCGCGATGGTGGGACTGGTCACCGCCGACGACGTGCTCGTGCTGTACCTCTTCTGGGAGGTCACCACGGTGCTCTCCTACCTGCTCATCGGCCACTCCTCGCAGCGGCGCGCCAGCCGCGTGGCCGCCGGGCAGGCCCTGGTGGTCACCACCTTCGGCGGTCTGGCGATGCTGGCCGGCCTGCTGCTGCTGGCCCGTGACGCCGGCACGCACCGCCTCTCGGAGCTCGTGGCCCACCCGCCGGCCGCCACGCTCACCACCTCGGTGGCCGTCGTGCTGGTGCTGCTGGGGGTGGCCAGCAAGTCGGCCCAGGTGCCCTTCCACTTCTGGCTCCCGGCGGCGATGGCCGCGCCCACCCCGGTGAGCGCCTTCCTGCACGCCGCGGCCATGGTCAAGGCGGGCGTCTACCTCGTGGCCCGTCTCGCCCCGGCGCTCGCGGACGTGCCGGTGTGGCGCTGGCTGCTCGTGCTCGGGGGTGCCCTGACGATGCTGCTCGGCGCGTGGCGGGCGATGCGGCAGGTGGACCTCAAGCTGTTGCTGGCCCACGGCACGGTGAGCCAGCTCGGCTTCCTCTGCCTGGTGCTGGGCGTGGGCAACGGCGACGCCGCGCTGGCGGGGGTGGCGCTGCTCGTGGCGCACGCGCTGTTCAAGTCCTCGCTCTTCCTGGCCGTCGGCGTCGTCGACCACGCCACCGGCACCCGCGACCTGCGTCTGCTGCGCGGCCTACGCCGCTCGATGCCGTGGACCTTCTGGACCTGCGTGCTGGCCCTGGCCTCCATGGCGGGCATCCCGCCGCTGTACGGCTTCGTGGCCAAGGAGGCGGCGCTCGGAGCCCTGGAGCACGGCGGTCCCACGCCCGGGGACGGGTTCTCCACCCTCGCCCTGGTGGCCGTGGTGCTCGGGTCGGCGCTCACCGTGGCCTACAGCGGCCGCTTCCTCGTGCTGGGCCTGGGCGACCACGCCCCGGGCACCGACGAGCGGCCCGCCCCCTCCGGCCCCACTCCGGTGGGCCACGTCTCGCCCTGGGCCGTGGCCGTGCCGGTGGTGCTCGCCGAGGCCGGCCTGCTGCTGGCCCCCTTCGCGGGAAGGGTGGAGCACTGGCTGGCCCCGGCCGCCGGCCCCTGGCCCGCCACACCGGACCCGGTGCACCTGGCGCTCGTGCCCCACGTGGGCGTGCCGTTGGCCCTCACCGGTGTGGTGCTGCTGGTCGGTGGCGCGCTGGTGCTGGCCGGCCGGCCGGTGGCGCGCTGGGCGGGTTCGCTGCCGCAGCTGCTCTCGGCGCAGCGCGGCTACCGCTGGACCATGCGCACCGTGGAGCGGGGCGCCAACGAGCTCACCGGTCACCTGCAGCGCGGCTCCCTGGAGCTCAACCTCGCGCTGGTCTTCGGCACCTTCGTGCTGCTGCCCGGGTGGGCGCTGGCCACCGGCGTCGCCTGGCCCGAGCGGGTCCGCCTGGCTGACGGCCCGGCCCAGGTGGGCACCGCCGTGGTGGTGGCCCTGGCCGCGGTGGCCGCCGCCCGCTCCCGCCGCCGCCTGCGCGGTGTCTTCCTCGTGGGCGTCACCGGGTACGGCGTGGCCATGCTCTTCCTGCTGCACGGCGCCCCGGACCTCGCGCTCACACAGGTGCTGGTGGAGACCGTCTCCATCGCCGTGTTCGTGCTGGTGCTGCGCCACCTGCCGGTGCGCTTCCGCGACTTCTCCACCCCGCTGGACCGCCGCCTGCGCTGGCTGCTGGGCGCGGCCGTGGGCACGGTCATGTGCCTGCTGGCGGTCACCGCCTCGGCGGTGCGCACGGCCCCCCACGACCCGGAGGCGCTCGCCGAGCGCGCCAAGACCTTCGGGGGCGGCACCAACATCGTCAACGTCATCCTCGTGGACATCCGCGCCTGGGACACGATGGGGGAGCTCTCCGTGGTGCTCGTGGCCGCCACCGGCGTGGCCAGCCTGGTCTTCCTGCACAGCGAGCGCGTCACCACCAGCTACGACCGCGTCCGCGACGCCCTGGGCCGCCGCCGCAGCCACGCCGCGGTGAGCGAGGGCGGGGCCCGGTGGATCCCCGACGCCGGCGCGCTGCCGCCGGGCGGCCGCAGCCTCATGCTCGAGGTGGCCACCCGGCTGGTCTTCCACGTCATCATCGTGTGGTCGGTCTACCTGCTGCTGGCCGGGCACAACCACCCCGGCGGCGGGTTCGCGGCCGGTCTGGTGGCCGGGCTGGGACTGCTGCTGCGCTACCTGGCCGGTGGCCGCGCAGAGCTGGGAGCCGCCCTGCCCGTGGTGCCCGGCTGGCTGCTGGGTACGGGCCTGTTCCTCTCGGCCGGCACCGGTCTGGTCTCGCTGCTGGCCGGCGGCGAGGTGCTGCAGACCTGGACATACGACCTGCACCTGGGGCCGGTGGGCGAGCTGCACCTGGTGAGCTCGGTGGCCTTCGACGTGGGCGTCTACCTGGTGGTGGTGGGGCTGCTGCTGGACCTGCTCTCCTCGCTGGGCTCCGCCCTGGACCGTGACGCCCAGGAGCGGGGCGACCACACCGGCCGGGCCTCGGCGGTGCTCGCCGGCCACGAGGAGGAGGGTTCCCGGTGACGCCGAGCCTCACCCTGTGCCTGCTGGTGGGTGTGCTGTCCGCCTGCGGGGTCTACCTGTTCCTCTCACGCAGCCTGGTGCGGATGCTCTTCGGCATGCTGCTGCTGGGCAACGGCGTGAACCTGCTCTTCCTCGTGGCGTCCGGGGACCCCGGACGCGCCCCCATCTCCGACGCCGCCGGCACCGGGCCCCTGAGCGACCCGCTGCCGCAGGCCATGGTGCTCACCGCCATCGTCATCTCACTGGCCATGACCGGCTTCGTCATGGCGCTGGCCCACCGCTCGTGGCAGGTGGCGCACACCGACGTGGTGCAGACCGATGCCGAGAGCCGCCGCATCTCGCGCCGCGCCGAGGCCAACAGCTACACACCCGAGGTGTTCGGAGAGGGGTCCAGCGACTCCGCCGACGACCCCGCCGCGGAAGGCGACGACCCACCCGACGCCCCGCCCGCCGACGAGACCACGCACCCCGAGGAGGCCCGATGACGCCCACGCCCGACGTCCTCGTGCCCCTGCCCGTGGTGGTGCCACTGGTGGCCGCCGGCCTGACCCTGGTGGCCAACCGCCGCACGGGCGTGCAGCGCGCCGTCACCGTGGCGGCCCTCACCACGAGCCTCGTGGTGGCTGCCCTGCTGGTGCACCTCAGCGACACCCGCGGGCCGCAGGTGGTGCAGGTGGGTGGCTGGGCGCCCACGGAGGGCATCGCGCTGGTGGCCGACCGCCTCGCCTCGCTCATGGTGCTGGTGAGCGTGCTGGTGACGCTGGCGGTGGTGCTCTACTCCATCGGGGAGGGCCGGTCGTCCTTCGACGAGGAGAGCGACGGCCAGTCCCCGCTGCCGATCTTCCACCCCACCCTGCTGGTGCTCTCGGCGGGCGTGTCCACCACCTTCCTCTCGGGCGACCTGTTTCACCTGTACGTGGGCTTCGAGATGCTGCTGGTGGCCTCGTTCGTGCTGCTGACGCTCGGCGGCACCCGGGCGCGGGTGCGCGCGGGCACCAACTACGTGGCCGTCAGCCTGGTGTCCTCGGCGGTCTTCCTCACCGCCATCGCGCTGGTCTACGCCGCCACGGGAACGGTCAACCTGGCCCACCTGGCGCACCGGCTCGCGGAGGTCGACGCCGACACCCGCCTGGCCCTGGAACTCGTGCTGCTGCTGGGCTTCGGCATCAAGGCCGCCGTCTTCCCGATGCAGGGCTGGCTGCCGGACTCCTACCCCACGGCGCCGGCGTCGGTGACGGCCGTGTTCGCCGGCCTGCTCACCAAGGTGGGTGTGTACGCCATCATCCGCACCGAGGTGCTGCTCTTCCCGGACGACCGGGTGAGCCCCCTGCTGCTGGGCGCGGCTGCACTGACGATGGTGGTGGGCATCCTCGGCGCCATCGTGCAGGACGACATCAAGCGCATGCTCTCCTTCACCCTGGTGAGCCACATCGGGTTCATGATCTTCGGCATCGCGCTCGGTGGGGAGCTGGGGCTCTCGGCGGCCATCTTCTACGTGGTGCACCACATCCTCATCCAGTCGGCGCTGTTCCTCGTGACGGGCCTGGTGGAGCGCCGCGGCGGCACCTCCTCCTCGATGCGGCTGGACCGGCTGGCCACGGCCTCGCCGCTGGTGGCGGTGCTCTTCTTCGTGCCGGCCATGAACCTGGGCGGCATCCCTCCGTTCTCGGGCTTCCTGGCCAAGGTGGGCCTCATCGAGGCGGGCCTGTACCACGGCGGGTGGCTGGCGTACACGCTGGTGGGGGCCTCGCTGCTCACCTCGTTGCTCACGCTGTACGCGCTGACCCGCACCTGGGCGCGGGCCTTCTGGCGCCGCCCGTTCAGCGAGGACGGCCACCCGCTGCGCGATCTGCCGGACCCGGACCGTGACGTCTCGGAGGCGCTGGTGTCCGGCGTGGTCGGTCCCACGGTGCTGCTCGTGGGGGTGGGGCTGGCGCTGAGCGTGGCCGCCGGGCCGGTGTACGCATACACCGACCGCGCCGCCCACGACCTGCTGGGCACCACGGTCTACACGCACGCGGTCTTCCCCGACGGGGTGCCGCGATGATGCCCGCCGACCTGCGCCAGACGCTGCGCGACCGCATCGACCTGCGGGCGGTGGTGCTGCTCACCGCCACGTGGATGCTGCTCTGGGGGCACCTGAAGTGGCTGGACCTGCTGGGGGGCGTGCTGGTCTCCGTGCTGGTGTGCCTGCTCTTCCCCCTGCCACGCCTGGAGCTGCGCCTGGTGCTGCGGCCGGTGGCGTTCGTGCGGCTGGTGGTGACCTTCCTCGTGGACCTCGTGGCGGCCTCGGCGTCCGTGGCCTGGGCGGTGTTCACCAGCCGTCGCTCGCCCGGCGGCACGGTGTTCGAGGTGCCGCTGCGCTCCACCGACGAGCTGTTCGTGGCCACCACGGCGGGCATGACCACGCTCGTTCCCGGCAGCGTGGTGCTGGACCTGGACCGTGAGGTGGGCACCCTGTTGGTGCACGGGTTCCGCGTGCACACCCCCGAGCAGCAGCAGGAGTTCCGCAAAAAGGTGTGGCGGCAGGAGGAGCTGCTGCTGCGGGCGCTCGCCCCGGACGTCGACGAGGTCATGGCCCGCGACCCGGGCGGGCCCCTGCAGGGCCGCTCGGCGCTCACCGGCGGCGTGCGCACCAGCGACGGAGGAGGAGGCTGATGGTCGAGACCGTGCTGGCCTGGGCGGTGGGGCTGCTGCTCGCCGCCTCGGCCCTGCTCACCGTGCTCCGGGTGGTGACCGGTCCCACGATGATGGACCGGGTCATCGGCCTGGAGGTGGTCACCGGTGTGCTCATCTGCGCGCTGGGCACTGAGGCCGCCGTCAACCGGCACACCACCTCGCTGCCGGTGCTCATCTCGTTGTCGCTCATCGGCTTCCTGGGGTCGGTGAGCGTGGCGCGGTTCATGCGCCCGGCCGACGCGCCGCGCACCGAGGAGGTGCCGCGATGACGGGGCTGCTGGACCTGCTGGGGATGCTCTGCCTGCTGGGCGGGGCGGTGCTGTGCCTCTCGGCCTCGCTGGGGCTGTGGCGCTTCGGCGACCTCTTCACCCGCATGCACGCCAGCAGCAAGCCGCAGGTGCTGGGGGTGCTGCTGGTGGCCCTCGGGGTGGGGCTGCGCGTGCGTCAGCCCAGCGACGTGGGCATGCTCGTGCTGCTGGCGGTGTGCCACCTCATCACCGTGCCGGTGGCGGCGCAGATGGTGGGGCGGGCGGCGCTGCGTATCGGGCAGGGCGACTCCGAGGGGGAGGTGGCCCGCCGCTGGGAGGAGCGACTGGCCGAGCTGGAGGAGCAGGACGACGCGGTGACCGGGCAGGAGCAGGCACCCCGCACCTGAGGCGGTGCCTCAGCGCGCGGAGGCGTCCTCGAGCAGCGCCACGCCCGGCCCGGTGAGCGCACCGGGCTCCCACGGGCGCCCGGTGGCGGCCATGAGCAGCTCCAGCAGCCGGCCCCGCGCCTCGGGCCCGCTGCCCAGGGCCACGTTGCCGTCGGTGCCCACCAGGGTCACCCGGCGCAGGGCCGCCGGCGCCCCGCCGAGGGCCTCCCGGGTGCCCAGCTGGTGGGCCAGGGCCTGCTGCACGGCGGGGATCGGGTAGAAGTGGCGGATGCCCAGCGGGCGGCGGACGTCCTCGCCGTGGGCGATCTCCTCCACCAGCCGGCTGGCCACGGGCGCCAGCCAGGTGGGCGGGCCGCTCGTGCGCCCGGCCACGGAGCGCAGGGCGTCCAGCATCGCCGCCGGGGTGGGGCGTCGCTCGGCGTCCACGCCGGCCTGGTTCTGCCGGTCGAGGCTGCCGCCCGCGGCCACCATCGCGCGGGTGAGGCGCCACGGGGTGGTGCGGGCGTTGTCCACCAGGTGGGCGGCCACGTCCATCACCGTCCACCCGGGGGCCAGCGAGGGCGTGTCCCACGCCGCGCGGTCCAGGTCGGCGAGGTCCGCGACGAGCGCCCACCGCTCGGCGTGCACGAGGCGCCAGGTGGCCTCCGCGGGGGAGGGGCGTGCGGGTCCGGGCGTGCGGGGGCGGCGGCGCAGGAGGGGCATGGGCCCAGTGTGGGCCACGCTCCGGCGGGGTCGTCCTCGGGCCGCGTTCCGGGCCAGGTGCATCCGGCCCACCCTCCCTCCGGGTGCGCCGGGCGGCTGGGTACGGTCCGGGCATGACCGCCTCCTCCCGACGCCTCCTCACCATCGCGGCCGGCGCCGCCGTCGTCCTGCTGCTGGCGGTGGGTGCCCTGCTGGCCGGCCGCTCCGGCCCGTCGCCCCAGAAGGCCTCCGGGGGCGATGCCGGCGCGTCCTCACCGGCGTCCCCCGGGGAGTCCTCCGCCGCCGGGGAGGGAGGCCGTGGCCCCTCGGCCGCCGAGGAGCGCATCGGCCTCACCCGCCGCGACGCCGATGACGTGACCGCTCTCGGTGACGTGGACGCCCCCGTGGTGCTCATCGAGTACGCCGACTACCGCTGTCCCTTCTGCGCGGTGTTCAGCCGCGACACCATGCCGGAGCTGGTGAGCGAGTACGTGGAGTCCGGCCGGCTCCGGGTGGAGTGGCGCGACCTCCCCCTGTTCGGCGAGGAGTCGGAGAAGGCCGCGGTGGCCGCGCGCGCCGCCGGTGAGCAGGGGCGGTTCTGGGAGTACCACCGCGCGGTGTACGAGGCCGCGCCCGAGCGGGGGCACCTGGAGGTCACCGACGAGAAGCTCACCGCCTGGGCCGAGGAGGTGGGGGTGCCGGACATGGAGCGGTTCGCCCGCGACCTGGAGTCCCCCGAGCTGCTGGAGCAGGTGCGCGCCGATGCCGAGGAGGCCCGCTCCCAGGTGGGTGCCACGGGGACGCCGACCTTCGTCATCGACGACCAGCGGATGGTGGGCGCCCAGTCCGCGGAGACCTTCCGCCGGGTGATCGACCAGCAGCTCGCCGCGCGCCGGGAGGGCTGAGTGGACATCGGGTACACCGGCGCCTTCCTCGGGGGCGTCCTCGCGCTGCTGAGCCCCTGCTCGGTGATGCTGCTGCCGGCCTTCTTCGCCTACGCCTTCACCTCCCCGGGGGCGCTCGTGGGGCGGACGAT
The DNA here is from genome assembly GCF_001816045.1 of Kytococcus sp. HMSC28H12. Lineage (NCBI taxonomy): Bacteria > Bacillati > Actinomycetota > Actinomycetes > Micrococcales > Kytococcaceae > Kytococcus > Kytococcus sp. HMSC28H12. The sequence goes on along the minus strand of NZ_KV824690.1, from coordinate 3,565 downwards.
GGTGTTCTACGCGGGCCTGTGCGCCACGCTGGTGCCGCTGGGCGTCTTCTCCGGCGCCGTGGGCTCGCTGCTCACCGCGCACCGGTCGGCGTTGGTGGCCGGTGCCGCCGCAGTCGTCATCGTGCTGGGCCTGTGGCAGCTCTCGGGCCTGCCCGTGCCCGGTCTGGGCCGCACCGCCGGCGGAGGCCGCGACACCACCTCGGTGGTGTCGGTGTTCACCCTCGGGGCCGTGTACGCGGTGGCCGGCGTCTGCGCGGGGCCCATCCTGGGTTCGGTCCTCATGGTGGCCACCGTGAGCGGCAGCGCCGTGTACGGCGGCACCGTGCTGGCCCTCTACGCGCTGGGCATGACGGTGCCGCTGCTGGTCCTGGCTGCGGTGTGGGACCGGCTGGGTTCCCGAGGCCGCGCTCTGGTGGCGCCCCGCGAGGTCTCCTTGGGGCCGTGGCGCAACACCTGGGCGATGGTGGTCTCCGGGCTGCTCTGCGTGGCCATCGGTGTGCTGCTCCTGGTCACCGACGGCACGGCGGGGCTGAGTGGGCTGGTCACCGTCAGCGCCCAGCGCGACGCCGAGACCGCCCTGGCCGAGTGGGCCTCGGGGGTCTCGGACACCTGGTTCGTCGTGGTGGCGGCCCTGGTGGTGCTGGGGTTGGTGGTGTGGTCGGTGGGCCGACCGTCCCGGGGCCCACGGTAGGGCTGGGCGCCGTCGGTCGGGCGTGCCTCAGCACCACTTCCCGGCGATGGCGGCCAGCACCGTGCGGTTGCGGGAGGTGGCCGTGCCGGCGTGGCGTTCCACCAGCCCGTTGGAGAGTTTCGAGCGATGCACGTCCGGCCCCATCAGCGTGTGGGCGGCGCGGCCCCGCACCATCACCCGCTCGCCGGGGAACTCCAGCCCCTCCAGCGCGGCGACCGCGTCGGCGCCGGGCTTGGCGCGCAGCAGCGACACGTAGTGCGCACCGTCGTGCCCGGCGGCCACCTCGTCGAGGGAGTCCACCACCTCCTGCAGCTCGGCGGGCGTCAGCAGCACCACCGGCACGTCGAACCCGCGGTCGGCCGCGAAGGCGGCCTCGAGCCGCTCGGTGATGCGCTCCCGCGAGTGCATCGTGGTGCTGAAGCGCACGTTGCCGGTGTTGATGTGGGTGGCCACGTCGGTGAACCCCAGGGCCTCCACGCAGGTGCGCACCTCCGCGGCCGGGAACTTCCGCCTCGCCCCCAGGTTCACCGCGCGCAGGAAGCCGATCCACGTGCTCATGGGGTCAGTCTGCCCGGAGAGGGTGCCGGTGTCCCCTCCTCATCACGGCGGCGTCGGGCCATCCCCCATGATGTGCCGATGACGCTCGCCCAGGCCCTGCTCTCCTTCGCCGTCGTCGCGGCCGTGCTCACCATCACGCCGGGGCTCGACATGGCCCTCGTGCTGCGCTCCGCCCTCCGCGACGGGCGCGGCTCCGCCGTGGCCACAGGCGTGGGCATCTGCGCCGGTTCCCTGGTCTGGGCCGTGGCCGCCGCGGTGGGGGTGAGCGCCCTGCTCACCGCCTCGGCCACCGCGTTCACCGTCCTCAAGCTGGTGGGTGCTGCCTACATGCTCTTCCTCGGCCTGCGGATGCTGTGGGGCGTGGTGCGGGGCACAGGTCACGTGGACCTCGACGCCGCCCCGCGCACCCGCGGTGGCGCGTGGGAGCACCTCCGTCGCGGCCTGCTCACCAACGTGCTCAACCCCAAGGTGGGCGCCTTCTACGTGGCGGTGCTGCCCCACTTCATGGCCGACGGGGTGCCCACCGCTGTGATGGGCCTGCTCCTGGCGCTGGTGCACGTGGTCGAGTCGCTGGTCTTCTTCGCGCTCATCATCGCCGGGGCGCACTCGGTGCGGGGGCTCCTGCAACGCCCGGTGGCCCAGCGCGCCATCGATGCCGTCACCGGCACGGTGCTGGTTCTGTTCGGCGCCCGGTTGGCCACCTCGCGCTGAGCACGGGCCGGGTGCTCATGCGCACTGCCAGGTGAACCCGGCGTCCGCCACGGGCTCCTCCGCGTCCGGGCGGGTCATCCAGTAGAGCTTGCCCTCGTCCCCCCAGCACATGCCGGTGGCGTCGTCGCTGCCCACCTGCAGCAGGTTGTGCCACCGGACGGCCTCCCGGTCGCCATCCTCCCCCTCGGCGGAGAGCCCCTTGAACGCCATGACCTCGAACTCCGTCGGACCCTGGTCGGGCAGGGTGTACCCGCCCAGGCGGTGGCTGGCCTGGGCGATCTGCAGGGTCATCACCTCGTCCTCGAAGTCCTCGTTGGTCACCGGGTGGTCGTCCACCGGGCCCACGCCGAACTCCAGCGACACCGCGGGGTGGTCCGAGGCCGGGTAGCTCATGGCCTGCCGGCCGGTCAGCTCCACCTCGGTCCACGACTCCAGCGGCTCGGGCACCTGGGTCGGCGGGCAGGTGTCGCGCCCCGCGGCCACGTGCAGCAGCACCGCGCCGGCGGCCGTGGCAGGGTCCCAGCAGCCCACGAGGGTCTCGAAGTCGTCCACCTCGCCGTCCCAGTGGAAGGCCAGCAGGCGCCCCGTCGTGGGCAGCTCGATGCCGGTGCGCAGCCCAGCGGCCGCGAGGGCGGCGAGGTCCACCTCGCCCACGAACGCCAACGGGCCGTGGCCCTCCCAGTGCGGCCACGGGGTGCCGGCGGGCAGGTGCGGAACGCCGCCGAGCCGCGCCACCACGGGGCCTTCGCCGCCCACCAGCTCCACCGTCGGGCGGCCCAGCGCCAGCCAGCGCCGGGCAGTCTCGGGGTCGAGGTACTCGCGCGCCACGGCCTCGAACGGATCCTGCAGGTGTTCCACGTCGTCGTCCTCGTAGGGGGCTTCTGGCGCGAGCAACATATCTGCGGCCACCGACGATCTCCGTGCCCTCGTGGCCGGGGTCGTTCCCGGGGTCGTGAACTCACGCGGGCAACAAGAAGGAACCCGGCCCGCCGTACCGGCGGCGACGTCAGCCTGTCACAGGCACCTCGAGGACGAGTAGGTCGTCTTCCCGTGACTGCATCACATGTTCTTCAGCCGCTCGCCGGGTAGAGTACGCGATTCGACCGAAATGAGTATCGAGATCCCCGGCTGCGACGACGAAGAGAGATTCGGGACGATCTTCTCCATCGGTGACCCATGGGACGGTGGTGAACCACTTCTCCGTTCCGGGGAGTTGGTGCTCCCGGGCGGTCATCTCCAGGGCGATGCGTTGCGAGGGTGTTGCCGCCCAGATGTATTCCCTGTCCCCAAAGGTCTCGTCCTTATAGAGCAGAATTATTTCTCGACCCCTCCGGCGCCCGTGGATCAGGTTGATCCAATTACGCGCCACAGTTGAGAGCATTTGTGGTCGGGTAGACGCGGGCATAGTACTTCTTCCCCTTCCGGATGATCGTTCCCAGGGTGGTTCCTCCCCATCGGGTGCGCTTGCCCCCAGAGTACGAGTGCGAGAGGTTCTTCTGGTGGTAGGTCTTCTGTCCGGTGTTGCCGCCAGACTTCGAGGGATCCTTGACCCACCAGAGGAGGCGCTTGTGGCGAAGGGGCTCATCCGATCTGAGGGTGTAGTCG
>NZ_KV824689.1:0-8507 GCF_001816045.1 Kytococcus sp. HMSC28H12 | reverse complement strand
GCCGTGACCGAGGCCCTCGCGCGCGCCGCGCGTGAGATCGGTGACGCCCGCCAGGGAGACGGCCGCCACCTCGGGCCGGCCGGGCTCCATCGCGCGCAGCAGCGCCAAGGTGCCGCCGGCGGAGTGGCCCACCCACACGCCGGCCACGGGCCCCTGCCCGTACCAGCCCTGCTCGGTGAGCAGCTCGTCCACGGCCAGCAGGTCGGCGAGGCTTCCCATCGGGTTGCCCGGCTCACGGCGGTACTCCGGCAGGGCCACGCGGAACCCGTGGTCGGCCAGCACATGGGCGGCGGCCCGCAGGTGGGTGCGGTCGATGCCGGGGCGCCAGAAGCCGCCGTGCACCAGCACCGTGGCAGTGGTGGCCTCCTCGGAACCGAAGGTCTCCACCACCAGGCCGTGGCTGCCGATGTCCGTGCCCGTCGGCGGGGCGTGGTCCTCCAGGCGGGCGATGACCTCGTCCTCGAGCACGGCGGTGTCCTGCGGGTTCTCGGCCATGCCCCGCACGCTAGCGGGGTCCGGCGCTCACCGGGGCCGACCCCGTCCCCCCTCACCCCCTCCGCAACTCGCAGTTGTCAGGTGTCCACTTTGACGCGACACGCCGGGGATCCGCGCACATCGCAGTGATCAGGTGTCGAGATCGCCGGGGCGGGTGGCGCGGAGGCCGGCCGCGAGCGCCGCACCCCAGAGGACGAACAGCGGGTCCCACAGCAGCGCGTGCCCCGCGAGCGCCGGGTCCTGCAGCGTGCCGCCACCGGCCAGACCCGCCCAGGCTCCCAGCATCCCGGCACCGCCCCAGAGGAGCAGCACCCCGGCGCCTGCCCACGAGGCCACCCGGATCCACCGCGGGGCGGGCTGGCTGCGGTGCCCCCACCAGGGCACCACGGCACCGGCAGCCTTCGCGAGGGTGACGGCACCCAGCAGCGCGCGGGTCGAGGCGGCACCCTCCTCCTGCATCTCGACGGCGAAGTCACCCACCGTGTCCAGCAGCCACGTACCACCGAGGGTCCAGAACAGGCTGGCGGCGGCGTGGACCAGCCCGGCCAGCATGGCCGTGGTGAACCACACCCTCCCGTCGCTCATGGGTCCAGCCTGCCGGAGTCGCGCGATCCCGCGCCACAGTCTTCTCGCCGGTCAATCCCGCAGCAGTGGCAGCACGTGGTCGGCCAGCAGCGGGGCCAGGAGCTCGGGGGCGATCTCGGCTTCGAGCGCGCCGGCATCCACCGGGAGCCAACGCAGCTCGTCGATCTCGGCGGCCGCCCGAGGCTCCCCCTCGGGACGGGCGTGGAAGACGGTGCTCTTCAGGAGGCGGCCCGGCTCATTGGCCGCCGGGCCGGAGAAGGCGCCGAGCAGCTGCATCGATGCGGGGTCCACCCGCAGCCCGAGCTCCTCACCCAGCTCCCGCGCCCCGGTCTGCGCCGGCGACTCCCCCGCCTCGGGCTTGCCGCCGGGCAGCATGAAGCGCTCGGTGCCGCGCTTGCGGACGGTGAGGACGCGGCCGGCGCCGTCGCGGACCACCACCCCGGTGACGACGATGGGCGGCTGGTCGGCGGACGTCGCAGTCATGGTCGCGAGGGTAGCGGCGGCGCCCGCTCAGTAACCGGTGCGGCCGTCGACGACCTCGCGCAGCAGGTCCGCATGCCCCAGGTGCCGGGCGTACTCCTCGATGAGATGCGCGTACACCCAGCGCAGGTTCACCGGGTCCCCGTGGCGGGTGCCGGCGACCGGGGCGTCGAGGTCGGTGACCCCCGCACACCAGGCGCGGGCGCGGTCCACCGCATCGGAGAAGGCGGCGACATCCTGTACGGCGGTCGCGGCCCCGGCATCGAGGAAGTCCCCGTCCGGTGAGGCGGGGGTGGAGTAGACGTCCGGCACCTCCGCACCCGCGACGACCTCACCGCACCAGTACAGCTCCACCTCGGTGAGGTGGCGGACGATGCCCGCCAACGACAGCGTCGATGGGGGGACCGCGCGCTGGGCGAGCTGCTCGCCGGTGAGCCCGCCGACCTTGAGCGGCAGGGTCTGTCGGTACAGCTCCACCCACCACTCGAGGTTCTCCCGGTCGCCGGCGAGGAAGGCCTGGTCGGGTCGGGTGTCCGGCGGGTCGGGGGTGGTGGCGGGGAGGTTCGGCGCTGCGGTGGTCATGGGGGGAGGCTCGCCGCTGGGGCACTGCCGGTCAAGCGGGTTTCACGGCGCCTGGGTGATGCCGTGCACGGCGGTGGCCACAGTGCGGGCGGCCAGGGCGTCGACCACCTCGTCCGGTGCGCTGCGCAGCGGGCCGGAGACGACCAGCATCGAGAACCCGTGCACGGCCGACCAGCACGGCGCCTCTGCGCCCTCGCGCAGCTCAGCGGCCAGCGAGCCGTCGGCGACCATGCGGTCGAGGGCATCGGACAGGTGCAGGAAGGGGGTGAGGCCCGAATCGCCAGCGGCCCGGGGGTCGGCGGAGAGCTCGAGGTCCGCCGGCTCGGTGAAGGCCGTGCGGAACAGCCCGGGCTCGGCCCGTGCGGCCTCGATGTAGGTGCGCCCCACGGCCGTGAGGTGAGCCGCCCCATCGGCCTGCGCGGGGAGGCCGGCCCGGGCGGCGTCCATCGCGCGGGCCACGGCCGCCTGGGCCCGGAAGGTGACCTCCTGCACCAGGGCGGCGCGGTCGGCGAAGTGGCGGTAGGCCGCGTTCGCACTCACGCCCACCTGGCGGGTGAGCGCCCGCATCGTCAGTGCCTCCGGACCCTTCTCCCGGGCCACGGCCTCCGCCTGCTCGATGAGGGCGGCGCGCAGGTCGCCGTGGTGGTAGCCCCCGCGCGGGGCGGGGTTCTCACCGGGATCGGATGGGGGGCTTGGCACGGGACTCCTTGATGTGTACGGTGAACACATCCTACATGTGGACACCGTTCACATTCCTCTGAAGGGACCTGCACCATGACCGCACGCACCACCACCCAACGCGCCGGGACGCCCATCTGGCGGGACTTCTGGACCACCAACCCCGACGGCACGGCCGCGTTCTTCCGTGCCCTGTTCTCCCGGGAGGTCGAGCCCGGACTGATCGCCATGGACATCCCCGCTGGTGGCCCGGAGATGGGCGGATACACCACGGCCCAGATCGACGGGCGCCATGTGTTCGGCATCGGCCCGGCACTGCCGTGCGGGGTCGACGTGGCCGCGGTCTTCCTGGCCACCGACGATGCCGACGTCACGCACGCGAAGGCCCTGGAGCTCGGGGCGACCGAGGAGATCGCGCCCACCACGGTGCCGGACCATGGACGCTTCTCGGCGATCGTGGACCCCGCCGGGGCTCTGGTGGCCTTCTACGAGAGCCACGGGATGCTGGGCTACGGCGCGGTCGACGAGCTGGGCTTCCCCTGCTGGCAGGACCTGCTGACCCCGGACGTGGCGGCCGCCGAGGCGTTCTACGGCGAGCTGTTCGGGTTCACCTTCGACCACCAGATGGCGCCCTACTCGGTGGCGCAGCTGGGTCAGGACGGGATCTTCGGCATCGGGCCGTTGGAGGCCGGCGCCGAGGCACTGTGGGTGCAGTACACGCTGGTGCCGCAGCTCGACCCGGTGCTGGCGAGGGCGCGTGAACTCGGTGCCGGGCAGGTGGGTGAGGTGATGGAACTCGAGTTCGGTCGCTCGGCGCACCTGACCACCCCGGCGGGTGCGGCGTTCGGGCTGTTCGAGGGCTCGGAGGAGATGCAGCACCAAGTTCCCGAGGGTTGACCCGATCCCCCGCGTGCGCCCGCCGGACCTCCACATGTTCGTCAACCACCGACGGCCCCCTGCAGCGCCTGCCCGGTCGTAGTGCCGGCATGCACCATGTCGACACCGAGGCGCCAGTGCACCACCTCACCAACCCGGTGGCTTTCACTGGTCCACGACGAGGACCCTTCGGACTGGCTCACCACGTCGGGGGGCTCGTTCGCCACATCGGGACATCCGGCGGCCCACGCCCGACTGGCGCCCATCACCCGAAGATCAGACACATTGAGCCGTGGCGAGGATCCCTCCCATTGACGGCAACAAGCAGCTCGAGCGCGCGTCCTCCTTGTCGGCCATCGCCGCCATGTCCGAACCCACCAGCCGCGCCTACTTCTGCCGAAAGCGCGCCCAGGGCAAGACGCACGACGCCTCCCCGATCTGCCTGGCTCGACGTCGGCGCGATATCCCGCACGCCATGCTCCGAGACGGCATCACCCGGCGCAGCCGCTTGGCGAATCCCATAGTGACACCCCCCTTGACACTCCCGCACTCCCCAAGTATCTTGAAGCTCTCGGGATCATCCCATACGTAACTTCTGCGCATCCTTCGCGAACGTCACCCTCCCGGGATCGCCGTTCCCAATGTTGTCTGCAACCTAAGGTTGCCTGCAACTTTTTCGAAAGGATGCTTCATGTTGCGTTCCCTGTCCACGATCACCGTGATCTCCTTAGCGTTGGCCGCACCCACCGCTGCTGCACCCACCGCTGACACACCGACCCAGCCATCTGGAATGGGGGCCGCCGAGTTGGCCACCCTTGTCACGCAAATCAACGAGAGCCAAGTTGCCGACGGGAGCATCCAGACGATCGGCGCATACTCTACCGCCGACGCCGAGACCAATGCGCAGTCCGTAAGGGCCGAGGCGAACAGGGTCGACGCCATGTATGACGCCATGCAGGAGGACGGTAGCCTCCTGGTCGTGAAGACGCAGTCGGCTGCCGTCTCCACCACCGCGCTCGAGGGCGGTCGCCTTGTCACGCTGCACACGGTCCGCACCCTGAACACTGGAACGACGTGGGAGGAGATGGAAACCTTCGTTATCGTCGACGAGGCCACGCAAGGCGTTCCGGCAGGTACGTTCTTTGCCGTCTCCCCTGAGATCGTCCGAACGGACCCCTCAGTAGCTTCCATGGCAGATTCACTCGGCATCGACTACACCGACGAGTCAGTAGAACCGTCCGACACCGAGTTGCCCCCTCTGCCGCCGGCCTTGCAGGTTCCTTCATCCTCGACGCGTCCCACCGGGGGCACCGCGGCGGGCATCTACACCGGATACTCGAACGTAGCCAACAACACCACCGTGCGCGACTACGGTCGCCGGCACGCCCTCTCCAGGAACAGCGCCTACAAGCCGTTCTCGAACGACTGCACCAGTTTCATCTCGCAAGCCCTTAAGGCAGGCGGGTGGCGGACCCGAAACGGGTGGTACAGAGACGACACGACGTGGTACTACTCTGGCGGCCTCGCGGTCAAGGCAAGTTGGACTTGGGCAGGCGCAGAGAACTTCTACCGCTTTGCCCGCAACAAGTCTGGCCAGGCAGGGCGACTCCCCAACGTCTATGACCTGCGCAATGGTGACATCCTGCAGTACAAGGAAGGTGGGTCGGCCAACATGAACCACACCATGGTGGTCACAAAGATCGATAACGGGGTCCCACTGCTCTCGTACCACACCACCGACACCCTCAACAAGCCCTTCACCGCCATGGGTAAGTCGGGACGCACATGGTTCGCCACCGCTGTCTGATCCGCATTACACTGATCGCGGCCCTGACAGCAGCCTCCATCACGGGGTGCTCCCAGGGCACGTGCGGGAGCGGGCGGGAGACGCCCACCGAGGTGGTCTCGGCCCTGTTGAAGGAAACCGGCCCCGAAGCCACTGTGGACTCGGTCTGTGAGTTCTCCGGGGAGGGCTTCGAGCCCAAGACCAGCAACTGGTTGAACGCCGTGCGCGAGAAGGCTGGAGGCGCTGACGCCGCCTCCGAGCTCACGGTCCGCGAGCTGACCGGGGAGCAGATGGCCCGCAACCACCAGGTGCAGGTCAGCACCGCCGACGGCCCCGTCGCGACGGTCACCGTGTGGGACGTGAGCGAGGACGGGGACCGTTACGTCGTGCAGCCCCACGACGAGGACATCCCCCGCTGAGCGGCGACCCTATCGACCGACGAGGCCCGGCCCCACCAGGGAGACCGGGCCTCGTTGGCCACGGTCACCGCGTCAGGCCGTGGCGGTCTTCAGCGCGCGGCCGGTGGCGGTGTCGGCCAGCGTGAGCTCCGCGGGGGTGCCGGTGAAGACCACCTCGCCGCCCTGGCGACCGGCGCCGGGGCCCACGTCGATCACGTGGTCGGCCTGGCTCACAACGTCCAGATTGTGCTCGATGGCGATGACGGTGGCCCCGCCCTTCACCAAGCCCTGCAGCATGTCCACCAGCTTCGCGGTGTCGGCCATGTGCAGGCCCGAGCTCGGCTCGTCGAGCACGAAGATGTCCGACTCCTTGAGCTGCGCGGCCAGCTTGAGGCGCTGGCGCTCACCACCGGAGAGGGTGGGCAGCGGTTGGCCGAGGCGGATGTAACCCAGGCCCACGTCCAGCATCCGCGTGATGAGGGTCCTGGCCTTGCCGCTGGTGAAGACCTTGGCGGCCTCCTCCACGGAGAGGTCGAAGACGTCGGCGATGGACAGGCCCTGGTACTCGTACTCCAGCACATCCTCGCGGAAGCGACGCCCGCCGCACACCTCGCACGGGGTCGGCGCGGCATTCTGCAGGGCGATCTCGGGGTAGATCACGCCGGCGCCCTTGCACTCGGGGCAGGCGCCCTCGGAGTTCGGGCTGAACAGCGCCGGCTTCACCCCGTTGGCCTTGGCGAACTCGCTGCGGATGGGGTCGAGCAGGCCCGTGTACGTGGCCGGGTTGGAACGGCGCGAGCCCTTGATGGGCGACTGGTCGATCACCAGCACGTCGCCCCGCTTGCCCAGGCTGCCGTGGATGAGCGAGCTCTTGCCCGAACCCGCCACACCGGTCACAGCCACGAGAACGCCGGTCGGCACGTCGACGTCGACGCCCTTGAGGTTGTTCGTGGTCGCGCCGCGGATCTCCAACGCGCCCTTCGGGGTGCGCACGTCGTCGCGGAGGGTGGGGCGGTGCTCGAGGTGCTGGGCGGTCACCGAGTCGCTGCCGGCCAGGCCCTCGAAGGGGCCGGCGTAGACCACCTCGCCACCGGCCGTTCCCGATCCGGGGCCGATGTCGATGACGTGGTCGGCGGCGGTGATGACCGCGGGCTTGTGCTCCACCACCAGCACGGTGTTGCCCGCATCGCGCAGGGAGCGCAGCAGACCCACCATCTGCTCGATGTCGTGCGGGTGCAGGCCCACGGTGGGCTCGTCGAAGACGTAGCTGATGTCCGTGAGCGACGAGCCCAGGTGGCGCACCATCTTGATGCGCTGCGCCTCCCCACCAGAGAGGGTGGACGACGCGCGGTCCAGGGAGAGGTAGCCCAAGCCGATCTCCGTCATCGCCTGCAGCATGCCGGTGAGCTTGGCGAGGGTGGGCTTGAGGCTCGGCTCGTCGAGGCCGGCGACCCACTGGGCGAGCTCGTCCACCTGCATCGCGCTCACCTCGGGCAGGGTCCTGCCGTGCACGGTGGCGGTGCGGGCGGCCTCGTTGAGGCGCGTGCCGTGGCACTCCGGGCAGGCGGCGGTGGTGGAGATCCTGTCGCGGTAGGCCTTGATGTGGGCCTGCTTGGGCTCGCGGTCGCCGAACCACGTGCGGCGGATGCGCACGATCAGACCCTCGTAGGTCATGTTGATGTCGCCGATCTTGACCTTGGTGGCGTCCTGGTACATCAGCCAGTCCCACTCCTTCTGGGAGTAGTCGCCCACCTTCTTGGCCGGGTCCAGGCCGCCGGACTCCGCGTAGTTGCGCCAGCCCCAGGAGTCCACCGGGTAGCCCGGCACGAGGATCGCACCGTCGTCCAGGGAGAGGTCGCGGTCCACGATGAGGTCCTCGTCGAGGCTGGCGACGGTGCCCAGCCCCTCGCACTCGGGGCACATGCCGCCGATCACCTCGAAGGTGGCCTTCTCGCCCTTCTTGGTCTCGCCCTTGGCGTTCTTCTTGTCCACCTTGAGGATTCCCGACCCCGAGGAGCTGGCGACGTTGAAGCTGAACGCCTGCGAGCCACCCACGTGGGGCTCGGAGAGGTGGCTCCAGACGATGCGGAGCATCGCGGCAGCATCGGTGGCGGTGCCGACGGTGGAGCGCGCGTTGGTGCCGATGCGCTCCTGGTCGACGATGACGGCGGCGCTGAGGTTCTCGAGGGAGTCGACGTCCGGGCGGGGGTTGGACGGCATGAACTGCTGCACGAACGAGGGGTACGTCTCGTCGATGAGGCGGCGAGACTCGGCCGCGAGCGTGCCGAAGACCAGGGAGGACTTGCCCGAGCCGGACAGGCCCGTGACCACGGTGAAGCGGCGCTTGGGGATGTCGACGTCGACGTCCTTGAGGTTGTTCACACGGGCGCCGCGCACCCGGATGGTGTCGTGGCGGTCGGCGGCGTGGGCGGACTGCTGGTCCTGGGTCACGGGGCGAGCCTATGACCCCGCGGGGACAACCTCGGGCGGCGTTGTGGGGCAGGGGTTTTGAGGAGGGCTCCAGTGTTGCTGGCAGGGCGGGTCAGGGGTTGGGGACGAGTTCGGTGACCAGGGTGGTGGGGGTGAGGGTGGCGGGGTCGCCCTTCACGGTGACCTCGATGCCGAGG
>NZ_KV824688.1:0-874 GCF_001816045.1 Kytococcus sp. HMSC28H12 | reverse complement strand
ACGGCTCATCCCCGCTCGCGCGGGGCTCACCCTAAGAAAACGGCCTAACCGCCAGCATACGTGGCAGCGGGCGCGCCGTTCTTCTTCAGTTTCTCGGCTCAGGGTCTCCGCGACGCCATCCCGGCCGAAGCCCACGCTGACGAGCGCGCGCAGCACTCCAGCCTGTGCGTCTCGACGGCGGATTACCGGGACGGTCGTCCGGGAGCGGCCGCTTCATGAGGGTGAGTCCGTCGAAGTCCGTGGGCTCCCAGTGGTGACGGTGTGTCAGGACGGTCAGACGCTGCTCCCCTTGTGAGCGGTACACCATCAACGCGCGTCCTTCCTTGATGTTCTCCTGAACGCGCTGCCACAGCTCCTCCCTGATCCTCTGGCTCGGGTTGCCCACGAACACCCCGGAGTCGATCTCCATCAGCCATCGGGTCAACTCGCCACGCAGACCACTCGGCGCCGCGGTCACGACGAGGACCATCACCAGTCCACCCCGTAACTGATGCCCCCTGCCACCGTAGTGTGCCCACGGCCGGACCACAGGGAGAGCACCTCCTCCTGCTCCCATTCCGGCTCGAGCGTCTCCTCCTCACCCAACAACAACATGGTGATGTCCCGGGCACATCGCTCCAGCAAGCGATGGTCCACCACCGCATCCCGGACCCGCCGTCGCACCGTCGATTCCAGGTCCACGTCATCGAGGGCGGCAGCATCGAACGCCACCGGGATGCTCACCTCCGCCTTGTACAGATCGGCCACGTCGTAGACGAAGGACCTGTCGTTGCCCGTGTGAACGAACCCGAGTCCTGGCGAACAGCCCAGGGCCGCGACCACCGAATGCACGATGCCGTACAAGCGGCTCTTCGGAGTTGAGCGTGGGTGCTTG
>NZ_KV824687.1:0-2216 GCF_001816045.1 Kytococcus sp. HMSC28H12 | reverse complement strand
ACCGGGGTGAGGGCCGGAGCGGGGCGCTCGGTGGCGGGCTGGTCCGCCGCGTCGGCCCTGGCGGTACGGCCCTGACGGGCGGTCACGAACAGGCGCGTGCCCACGTCGGCGCCCAGCAGCATCGAGCCGGTGGCGCCCCACCCCTCCCAGCTGAGCTGGGCGGTGGCCACCATGCCGTGGCCCACGGTGCAGCCGCCGGCCAGCGGGCCGTACTTCATGACCGCGGCCGAGAGGGCGAAGAAGGTGAGCGCGAACCAGCTGCCCACCAGGCCCTCGTCGGCCCGGTAGTAGGTGCCCGTGGCACACCCTCCGGCGGCGATGATGCCGGCGCCGAACACCAGGCCACCCACCACGGCGGCACCCAGCGGCAGCGGGTCCACCTCGGGCGAGACCACGCCGGTGGCGGTGAGCGCGAGGTAGCCCACGGCGTGCAGGGCGACGACCAGGCCGAAGGCGGTGAGCCAGCGCGTGGAGCCGCTGAGCCACACGTCGCGGAAAGCGCCGGTGACGCAGAAGCGGCCGCGTTGCATGACGAGACCGAGCAGGGCGCCGACGAGGACCACGGAGAACTCCCAAGGGGTCGATGAGGGGTCGGGACGGCGCGGCCGCACGAGCGCCCCACCATGGGGTCACGCAGCGTGTTTTTTCTCCACACCTTGTGTTACTGATCACGCGGGGCGAGCCCCTCCGACCAGCGCACCGGCCCGCACCCGACCCCACGGACCGCCCCCACATGCCCTACGGTTCTGCGCACTCATTCATCCCCGAGAGGACCCCCGTGGCCACCCCCCTGCCCCCCGCCCCCGCGGAGGACGCCGCAGCGCCCCGCGCCCTCGACCGTGGCCTCAGCACGCGGCACGTCATGTTCATCGCGCTCGGCACCGCCATCGGCACCGGGCTCTTCCTCGGCTCCGCCGGCGCCATCCAGGTGGCCGGCCCCGCCGTCCTGGTGGCCTACGCCCTGGCCGGCGCGGCGATCTACGTCGTCATGCGCGCCCTGGGCGAGATGGTCGTGCGCCAGCCGGACGCCACGAGCTTCGTGGACTTCACCGAGCGCTACCTGGGCCGTGTCCCGGGCTTCGTGCTCGGCTGGATCTTCGCCCTGGAGATGCTCCTGGTGGGCATCGCCGACGCCACCGCCCTGCGCATCTACCTGGGCCGCTGGTGGCCCGAGGTGCCCGGCTGGGTGTGGATCGCCGGCGTCATCGCCCTGGTGCTGCTGCTCAACGTCGCCGCCGTGCGGTACTTCGGCGAGGCCGAGTTCTGGCTCACCCTGCTCAAGGTGGGCGCCATCGTGGCCATGATCCTGCTCGGCCTGGGCCTGCTCGCCTCCGGGTCCGGCCTGCCCGGCAGCCAGCCGAGCATCTCCCACCTGTGGCAGCACGGCGGCTTCGCCCCCCACGGCATCAGCGGCATCGTCATGTCCCTGACCATCGTGGTGTTCGCCTTCGGCGGCGTGGAGACCGTGGGCCTCACCGCGGCCGAGGCGCGGGACCCCCGCACGGCCATCCCCAAGGCCATCAACACGGTGCCCTGGCGCATCCTCATCTTCTACGTGGGGTCCGTGGGCATCATGCTGGCGCTGGCCCCGTGGAACAGCATCGACGGGGAGCAGTCCCCCTTCGTCCAGGTGCTCGATGCCGTGGGCCTGCCCGCCGCCGGCCACGTGCTCAACGCCGTGGTCATCATCGCGGCGTTCTCCGCGCTCAACGCCATCGTCTTCGCCACCGCCCGCACCCTCTACGGCCTGGCCGACCACGGTCGCGCCCCGGCCGCGCTGCGCCACGTGGGCGCCCAGGGCGTGCCCACCGGTGCCATCACCGTGGTGGGTGCGGGCCTGGTGCTGGGGCTGGTGGCCAACGTCATCTGGCCCGGCGTGATCTTCATGCTGCTGGCGTCGCTGGCCAGCTTCACCACCATCTTCGTGTGGGGGACGATCCTCGTGGCGCACTTCGTGATGCGCCGCCAGGTGGCCCGCGGCCGGCTCGAGCGCGGCGAGTTCGCGATGCCCGGGTGGCCCTTGCCCTCCCTGCTGGCCCTGGCCTTCTTCGCCGTCGTGCTGGTGGCCATGGCTCTCTCGCCCGACACCCGCCCCACGCTGGTGGCCGGCGCCGTCGCACTGGCGGTGCTCTCCGGGCTGGGCGTGCTCACGGTGCGCCACCAGGAGCGCGCGGGCCAGCGCGCCTGACCCGTCCCGCGCCCCCGCGCCCCGTCCG
>NZ_KV824686.1:0-1346 GCF_001816045.1 Kytococcus sp. HMSC28H12 | reverse complement strand
TGGTGGGGGCCACGAGCGTGGAGCGGGGCACCGACGAGCGCGTGCCGGCCGGCGAGGTGCTCGACCTGCTCGGTGACGCCGCCGCGCTCTACCCGGGCGTCCGCGAGATGCACCTGGCCGAGGCGCTCAGCGGGCACCGGCCCACCCTCGCCACACCGGGCCCGCTGCTGCGCGAGCACACGCTGCCCGGCTCCGACGGCCCGGTGCGGGTGGTGCTCTCCACCGGTCACGGCCGCCACGGTGTGTTGCTGTGCCACCGGGCCGCCGCCGCCACCGCCGCCGCGGTGCGCACGTCGGCCCCGTCCGTCGCCCCGACCCCACCAGCCCGTTCGTCCCCGTCCGTCCCGCCCACCCTCGAGGAGGCCTCGTGAGCACGCCCACCACCATCCGGTTCAACGGCACCGAACGCACCGTGCCGCCGGGCACCACCCTGGAGCAGCTGGTCACCGAGGTGCTCGGCCCGGGTCACGCCGGGGTGGCCGCGGCCGTGGGCCAGCAGGTGGTGCCCGCCGGTGCGTGGGGCCTCACGGTGCTCGCCGAGGGTGACCAGGTGGAGCTGCTCACCCCGGTGGCCGGCGGATGAGCACCGAGCCGAGCCCCACCCCGACGACGACCGCTCCCACCGCACCGCCCGGTATCCCCTCGCACACCCCGCTGGAGGACCCGGGCTGGGAGGTGGCCGGCACGCGCCTGACCTCCCGGCTCGTCACCGGCACCGGGGGCGCCACCCACCACACGCTGCTGGCCGACGCGCTGCGCGCCAGCGGTACCGAGGTGACCACCGTGGCCCTGCGCCGCGCCGACCTGGCCGGCGGCCCGTCCCTGCTCGGCGTGGTCCGCGACCTGGGCCTGCGGGTGCTGCCCAACACCGCCGGGTGCCAGACCGCCCACGAGGCCGTGCTCACCGCCCGGCTGGGCCGGGAGGCGCTGGGCACCGACTGGGTGAAGCTCGAGGTGGTCATGGACCACGACACGCTGCTGCCCAACCCGCTGGAGACCGCCGAGGCTGCCGAGCAGCTCGTGGCCGACGGGTTCACCGTGTGGGCGTACACCTCCGACGACCCGGCGCTGGCCGCGCACTTGGAGGACCTGGGCTGTGCCGCGGTGATGCCCGGCGGCTCCCCCATCGGGTCCGGGCTGGGCGTGCTCAACCCGCACAACATCGCGCTCATCTGCTCGCGGGCAGGGGTTCCGGTGGTGCTGGACGCCGGCATCGGCACTGCGAGCGACGCCGCCCTGGCCATGGAGCTGGGGTGCGACGCCGTGCTGCTGGCCACCGCGGTGCACCGCGCGCACGACCCGGTGACCATGGCCGCCGCCCTGCGCGAGGCCGTGCGGGCCGGCTG
>NZ_KV824685.1:298-592 GCF_001816045.1 Kytococcus sp. HMSC28H12 | reverse complement strand
GCGCCGCCAACCCCGTGCCGTGGTGCTCCAGGGCGTCCACCAGCCCGTGCTGCGGGGCCGGGGCCGGCTCCACCCGCCCGCCGGTGGCCACCACCATCAGCTGGTGGCCCAGGCACACCCCCAGCGTCGGCAGGCCGGAGTGCTCCAGCGCCCAGGCCGCCAGGCGCACGTCCTCGGGGCGGGCGGGGTGGCCCGGCCCGGGGGAGATGACCAGGCAGTCCACCGCGCGCACCGCGGTGCGGATGCCGGGGTCGTCGTGCGCCAGCACCAGCGGCTCGCGGCCGAGCGCCGCCG
>NZ_KV824685.1:0-278 GCF_001816045.1 Kytococcus sp. HMSC28H12 | reverse complement strand
AGCGCCGCCGTCAGCAGGTGCGCCAGCACGTGGGTGTAGGAGTCGTGGTTGTCCACGAGCAGGGCATGCAGTGGGCGCGGCGGGAGCGAAGCGGTCACGGCACCTCGTCGAGGGCGGTGTTCCACGCCAGGGCGCGTCCCGGGGCGGCGAGCACCAGCGGCCGCCCGCCGTGCTCCCAGGCCGTCACCCCGCTGATGCCGTGCAGTGCGCTGAGCAGCCAGAGCTCGTGGCCGGCCAGCTCCTGCGGCGTGCGGTGCGCGCTGGCGGTGCGCACCCCG
>NZ_KV824684.1:0-7114 GCF_001816045.1 Kytococcus sp. HMSC28H12 | reverse complement strand
GGCCTGGCCTGAGGCCGCGCGGTCCGGGCGACGGCTCGGCCCCGTCGACCCGGGAGGACGTGTGCCCCCCCCCGGACCGCATCACACGCCCCAGCCACGCTCCATCCCGCGGGCCACCAGCGGCCACCACGACGCACCGCCGACCAGGGCACGCCCCTCGGCCAGCCCCACCCAGCGCGCACCGTCGATGGGGGCAGGCGCCTCGGCGCCGGTGGACCACGCAGCTCCGACGGCGGCCAGGCCGTCCGGACCCCCGACCACCTGGAGTCGGTAGGCACGGTGCTGACGGCGCAGCACCCCGCCCTCGCGCCGCACCTCCTCCTCGTACCCGATGAGGGCGCCCTTCCCCGACGTGGAGGACGGGCCGCCGACGTCGCGGCCCGGCACGCCCCCGGCCACACCCTGCGGCCCCACGCCCTGCAGGAGGCCCCACCCGTCCTCGCCCGGCACGAGGAGCACGCGCCCGGCCCCGTCGGCCACCACGAGGCCACCGTCCTCCATCGTGGCCGACCCCGCCGCACCCACGGGCCCGGCGGCCGAGCGCACGAGGTCCACCCGGTGCCCCTCGTCCACCACGGTGCGGGTCAGGCACTTCTCGGCCTTCCGCTTGCGCAGGCGCTGCCCGGTGGCGGTGAGCATCGCCGTGATCTCCCGCGCACTGCGCAGCTGCGCGCCCGCGGCCAACAGGTCATCGAAGGCAGAGACCGGCACGTCGGCGTGGTCACCATCGAGCCAGCCGGGGTGCAGGCCCGCCCCGGCCAACGCGTCGGTCAGCTCCGCGGACGCCCGCACCCACGAGGCGGCGCCCGTCGCCTCCAGGCCTCCGTCGCTCACGAGATGGCTGAACACGGTGTCGTGCGCCGGCCACGCGGGGCGGTCGATCCACAGGGCCATCGTCGAAGCGTAGGTCGACAGCACCCATACTGCGCCCATGGCCGCGCCCCACCGCGCCTCCCTGGCCGCCCTCGGACCGCTCGAGCAGCTCCGCGCCAGACGACTGCCCCTGCGCCTGGCGTGGCTGCTGATGGGCCTGTTCCTCTACGGGGCGTCCATGGCCATGGTGCTGCGTGGCATGTTGGGGCAGTTCCCGTGGGACGTGCTGCACGTGGGTCTGGGCCACCACCTGCCGCTCAGTTTCGGCGTCATCGTGGTGCTCGTGTCGTTCGTGGTGCTGCTGGCGTGGATCCCGCTGCGCCAGCCGCCGGGTCTGGGCACGCTGGGCAACGCGTTGCTCATCGGCCCCGCGGCCGACCTCGTGCTCGCCGCCCTCCCGGCTCCCGACACGTTGGCGCCCCGCATCGCCCTGATGGTGGGCGGCATCGTGCTCAACGCCGCGGCCACCGCCATGTACGTGGGCGCCCAGCTGGGCCCCGGCCCCCGCGACGGGCTCATGACCGGCCTGGCCCGCACCACCGGGATGTCCCTGCGCGTGGTGCGCACGGGGCTGGAGGTGGCCGTCATCGTCCTGGGCGTGCTGCTCGGCGGCACACTCGGCGTGGCCACGGTGCTCTACGCCCTGGCCATCGGCCCCCTCACCCAGGCCTTCCTGCCCTACCTGACGCTGCGCCTCCCCGGCCACGCCCCGGACTGAGGCAACCACCTGATGGTGGGCGCAGCCGGCGCCGGGGCCACGCACCCCGGTTGCCGACGCCCCACGGCCGGGGGCCACGGCGTGTGGCGTGGCCCCCGGCATCGCATCAGCGAGTGGACGTCGCCGAGGTGGCAACCCAGTAGGTGCTGCCCTCGGAGGTCACGGCCTTGTAGATGCGCTTGCTGCTCGAGGTGACCGTCAGGCGGGCCACACCGGTGCTGCCGCTCTTGGCCGTCCCCTTGCGCGACCAGGTGCCGTTGGCGTTCTTCACGTAGAACGTCACCGTCGCCCCACCGCGCTTGCGGAACTGGCTGTAGGTGGTGTTGTACGTGGACACCGTGCTCGACAGCGTCACCGTGCCGCCCTTGCGGCTGGAGGTCAGGGCGTTCTTGCTGCCCAGCTTGACCGTCATGGTGCGGGTGTTCTGCGTGAGCGAGTTGAACGTGCTGTCGCAGGCGTAGTCGGGACGAATCTTGTACGTGCCGACGGGCAACATCCAGTCGTACACGTCGAAGGTCTGGCGCGCCCCATTGGCGGAGGATCCCCCGCTGACGAGGAACCACTCCTGGGATCCCTTGCTCGGATGGATCGCCTGCCAGGACCCCACGCCTCCCTTGTTCACGCACGCCCCGGAGAGGCTCACCGGGTACTCCCGGAACTCGCGGTTGATGGTGATCTTGCTGGGGGTGGTGATGGTGCACGAACCGGCGGCCACGGAGGGGGCAGCGGTGGGGAGGGTGCTGGCGCCCACGAGGGCGGCCACGGCGAGTGCGGCTCGGCGCATGTGTGTCTCCTTGTGATGCGGAGGAGCTCCTGTCCCCCGTCGCCGCAGAAGGTACGAGGCACCACCGACAACCTCCTCCACCGCCCCGGCGACGACGCTACCCCCAGAGGATCAGCACACCTGTTCTGCTACATGCTACACTTGTCCTAGAAGATCGCGGGGTGTTCCACCTGCGGGAAACCAAGGGGGTGACGTCATGACGGGTCCGACGGTCGACAGGACGGCCGAGCACCGGGCGGGCGTGCAGGCCATCGAGTGCTGGCTCGACCGCGGGGGCGGCGGCACGGCGGCCGAGCTCGTGGACCTCATCGGCCACCTGGAGGACCTGGCGAACGTCGTCACCGCCGCACAGCTCACGGCGGTGCGGCGCCTGGCCGAGCAGCAGACGATCGAGGACCTCGCCGCGGGCGTGCCGGAGCGCGACGCCGGGTCCACGGTGGGTGCGCAGGTGGGCCTCGCCCGGCGCCAGCCGCCCCGTCGTGGAGTGCGCGACGTGCACCTGGCCGGCGTCCTCGCCGACGAGCTCCCCCACACCCGCCGGGCGATGCTGGAGGGCACCGCCAGCGGCTACCAGGCGGAGCTCGTGGTCACCCACACTGCCTGCCTCTCGCGCGCTGACCGGGCCCGTGTCGACGAGCTCGTGGCCCCGGAGCTGGGGTCCCTCTCACCGCGGCAGGTCGTCCACCGCGTGAAGCACCACGCCTACCGGCTCGACCCCGAGGCCGCGACGCGCCAGGCGGCCATGGCGCACCGGGAGCGCCACGTGTCGGTCCGCCCCGTGCCCGACACGATGGCGCGGGTAGCCGCCCACCTGCCCGCCGCCCAGGCCGTGGCCGTGTGGGCAGCACTCGACCGGGAGGCCAAGGCCCTGCGGGCGGCAGGGGACGAGCGGACGCTGGGTCAGCTCCGCGCCGACGTGCTGGTCGGCCGCGTCACGGGCCAGCTGGAAGCCCCGGCCGTCCCGGTGGAGGTGCAGCTCGTGGTGCCGGCCGGCACCCTGTTCGGCAGCACGGCGGCGCTCCGGGCGCTCACCAGCGGTGACGAGCCGGCCGTCCTCAGCGGCTACGGCCCCCTGCCGGCTCCCGTGGCCCGACAGATGGTGCACGACACCGCCGCGTGCAGCCTGCGACGCCTCCTGCTCGACCCAGAGTCGGGCACCCTCGTGGGACGCGACCCGCGCCGGCGCCTCTTCTCAGCCGGGGAGCGTGACCTGCTGGTGGCCCGCGACCGGACCTGCCGCACGCCGTACTGCGACGCCCCCGTGCGCGAGGCCGACCACGTGGTCCCCTTCTCCGAGGGCGGCCCCACCACCCTGGCCAACGCGCAGGGCCTGTGCACCCAGTGCAACCAGACACGCAACCACCCACGGTGGAGCGCCAGACCCCTCGGGCCGCCGACGACCACGACACCCCGGACCGAGCCGACCGCCCGGGCACGACTGCTCGCGCTGGCCCGCCAGGCCTGCGTGGAGACCACCACCCCCACCGGCCACCGGTACACGAGCCAGACGCCTCAGTTCGCCGCAGGGCCCCTCAGGCCCGGCGCGCCTCCCGGGTGATGCGCCGCGCCTGCACGACGGCCCGGAGCCAGGAGACGACGACCCCGGCCACGATGCACGGGATGGCGGGCCCGTACAGCGCCGCGCCGTCCTGGCCCATGACCGCCCCGGTCACTCCCCCGGCTGCCTGGGCCAGGGTGACCAGCCCCAGCAGGGCTGCCCACAGGACGCCCAGCGGGTCGCGGCGCGTATATCCCCGCAGCCATGCCCGCACTCCGAGGCGGTTGGTCCGCACGATCGGCCGGAAACGTGACCACGCGAACCAGAGGGCCAGCCCCAGCACCACCAGTCCCAGCACCCCACCGCCCGGCCTCGGCAGGAGGAGCACGGACACCAGTCCCGCCACGAGGCTCACGACCAGCGCCCAGTGCGTGCGCTGCAGGGCGCTCGCCGCCATCTCGTCCAGGGCCCGCAACGGCATGGTGAGCGTGGGGTCCTTGCCCAGCAGGTCGGCGAACTCCCTGGCCGAGCCCTCACGGTCCTTCGCCATCCCCAACCCCGCCAGGTTGTGCTGCGCGTGATGGTGGTGCGGGTCGATGGCGAGCGCCTGGCGGTACGCGTCCGCCGCGGCGCCCCGCCACCGGTCGTGCAGGGCGTAGCCCAGCGCGAAGTGGGAGTCGGCGTCGTGCGGGTCCAGCTGGACGGCTCGGCGCCCTGCCTCGACCGCCTGGGTGTACCGCTTGAGGTCGCTGAGCACCTGCGCCAGCACCTGCTGTCCCACGGCCCGGTGGGGGTCGAGCTCCACCGCACGCGTCAGGGCCCCCAGGGCCCGCTTGGGCTGGTCGCCCTGCCGCAGGGCATCGCCCAGCATGATGTGGGTGACCGGATCGTCCGGCGCCAGGGCGACGGCCCGCTCGGCGGCCTGCCGCGCCTCCTCCGCCCGACCGGCGGTGAGGTGCAGGCTCGCCCAGAGCAGGTGCAGCCGTGCCTCCTCCGGCGACTCCGCCGTGGCGCGGGACAGCTCGGCTGCGGCGTCGTCCACTCGCCGCAGGCGCAGCAGTTCCTGCACGCGCGCGACGCGCACCTCCAAAAGGGCGTTCACAGCAGCTTCTTCCCCTTCATGTACGTGCGCAGGTCGCCGTACTCGCCGGACGGGTCGCCGTAGGTCACCACGTTGCGCGCCGAGGAGAACCACGCCCCCGTCGAGGGCCGCACCTCCCCCAGGGCGGCCTCGAGATCGCGCTGGGTGATCATGCGCGGCGTACCGCTGCGCACGCTGTCCATCATCGCCCGCTCGGCGGCGGTGTCCACGAGGTGCGCCAGGTCCGCACCGGTCAGCCCGTCGGTGCCCTTCACCAGGCGGCGCAGGTCCACCCCCTCCACCGGGCGCCGGGAGAGGTAGCCGCGCAGGATCTGCTCGCGCGCGGCGTCATCGGGCGGCAGCACCAGCAGCGTGCGGTCCAGGCGGCCCGGGCGGCGCAGCGCGGGGTCGATGTCCCACGGCGCGTTGGTGGCCGCCAGCACGTACACGCCGTCGTTGTCCGAGCCCACGCCGTCCAGCTCCTGCAGCAGCTGGTTGACCACGCCGCGCATGGCCCCCATGTCGTGCCGGGTGCGCTTCTGCCCGATGGCGTCCACCTCGTCGAGGAAGAGCACGGCCGGCGCGCTGCGGCGGGCCAGCTCGAACAGGCCGTGCAGGTTGCCCTCGGACTGGCCGATGTACATGTCCAGCACGTCCGAGAGGCGCACGTTGATGAAGCCGGCCCCCATCTCGCCGGCCACGGCCCGTGCGATGTAGGTCTTGCCCACCCCGGGTGGCCCGTAGAGCAGCAGCCCCCCACGGAGGCTCTTGCCGTACATGCGCCGCATCTCGGGGCTGCGCATCGGGCCCAGGAAGGACACCTCGAGGCGGTCCTTCACCTCCTGCATGCCGCCCACGTCGGCCAGGGTCACGCCGGCACGCTCCACCTCGAAGAGGTCCTCCACGCCCGCCGGCTCGCCCTGCACGGGTACGCGCTGCGGCTCGCCGTGGCCGCCCCCGCCCGGAGCACCGGCGACCCCGCCCTCGGCGGGCTCCACGAACATCGGCCCGGGGGCGTCCGGGAACTGCTCCTCGGCAGCCGACCAGTCGTACCCGTCGGTCGAGGCCCCACCCCCACCGGTCGACGCCCCGCCCTGCACAGGGGCCTGGTCGGAGGTGCTCGCCTCCGCGGCCGGCATCGTGCCCGCCGGGGGCGTGGTGGGTGCGCCCCCACCGAGGGCACGGGCCATCAGCGCACGGGCCTGGCCGCTGGTGGGGTCCTGCTGCAGCACGGTGGCGCAGTGGGCCACCGCCTCGTCACCCCGGCCGGCCCCCACCAGCAGGTCTGCCAGGTGGAGTCGCAGCGCGATGTCGTCGGGGCTCGCCTGCACGGCGCGCCCGAGGGACTCGATGATCTGGTCAGACATGCCGCGAGCCTAACCAGCGTTTCTGGCGGGACCACCGGGCTCCAGCGCGCGTGCCTGCTCGGCGTGGAACTCGGCCTGCTCGGTGTCTCCCAGGAGGCCGTGGACCTCCGCGAGCTCCCGGTGGGCGATGACGTCGGTGGGGTCGAGCGCGGCCGCCCGCGTCAACGGCTCCAGCGCGTCCTCGTGGCGTCCCTGGCGGCGCAGGATGATCGCCAGGTAGAGGTGGTGCGTCGGCAGCCCCGGCTCCAGCTCGAGGACCCGCCGCTGGGCGGCCTCGGCCTCCTCGGGCCGCCCCTGGTTGAGCCGCGCGATGGCGAGGTGGATCAGCCCGCGGGCGTCGTCGGGGAAGGCCTCGACCAGCCGCGCGGCGATGGCCGCCACGTCGTCGTGGCGCCGCGCCTCGGAGAGCCGGAGCAGGTAGTCGATGGTGCGGCGCGAGGGCCCGATCCCCTCGCCCTGCTCGAAGGCCGCCAAGGCACCGCGTGCGTGCTCGTTCCCCGGGTCGGCCTCCACCACGGCCCGCAGGTGGGCCAGGCACCGCTCACGGTCGGTCACGCGCGCGGCGAAACCGGCGGCCTCGCGGGCCCGCAGGTCGTCCGGGGCGAGCTCCACCGCCTGCTCGGCCGCCCGCACCGACCCCTCGTGGTCGCCCAGCAGGTCCAGGACCTCGGAGAGCAGCAGCTGGGCCGCCACGTCGTCCGGGGCGAGCTCGACGGTGGCCCGCGCGTGGTGCGCCCCCTCCAGCAGGTGCCCCGCCGCCAGGCAGCACCGCGCCGCCGTGGCCCGGATGCCG
>NZ_KV824683.1:0-4440 GCF_001816045.1 Kytococcus sp. HMSC28H12 | reverse complement strand
CCTCGAAGCCGGCGGCTTCAGACCCCGGCTTCACCCTCAGATCGGATGAGCCACTTTGCCCCCACGGCATCGGCCTCGTACCCACCGTCGACGCGCCCCACCTTCATGCCCTCCTGACCAGCTGAGTCCCAGCAACCCATGCCGACCCGAATTGAACCCAGTCCATCACATCTCCCCCCATCGGCTGGATGGGGGGAGGCAGGCAACGCCTGCCCCCCATCCAGCGAAGTCAACATTTCATCGCGAACGCTGCGGGCACTTGTCCTCGATGCCGTGGATGACCACCCCGAGCATGGCAAGAATGTTCTTCATGGATGACAATTCCCCTCGTAGTCGACTGCGAGGACTATCCCCCCCGAAGCCAGGATTCAACTGCCGCAACGAACCTTGAGCGAGTCTTTACTCTCAGGCGTTCAGGAAGCCCGTCACCAGCTCGCGGACCCGCTGGCGGTGGGCCCAGATGAGCCCGCCAGGCGGCAGCACCTCCACCGTCGCGTTGCCCAGGGCCTCGCCCAGCCCACGGGCCACCGAGGCCGGGTGCGCGTCGTCGTCCTCCTGCCCGATGACGAGCACCGGGGCGCTCACCGCGGCCAGGGCGGCCCGGTCGTCGATGGGGTGGGCGCCCGGCAGTGCCCGCAGCGCCGTAGCCGCCCCCGTGCCCAGCAGCGCCTCGGCCTGCTGGCGGCAGAAGGCGCGCACCGCCGGCTGGTCACGCACCGCCGCGGGCTGGTCGGCCAGCAGCCACGCCTCGAGGGCGTCGGCGTCACCAGCCTCCACGAGCGCAGCCATCCGCTCCATACGGCGCAGCGCGGCGTCCTCGCGGGTGGCGTCGATGACGGCGGGGATCACCAGGACGGCCCGCTCGAAGCGGTCCGGCTGCTCGGCCAGGATCCGCGTGATGGCGCCCGCCCCCATGCTCAGCCCCAACGCGCGGGTGGCCCCGTGGCGGTCGGCCACCGCGAGCAGATCGGCTGCCAGATGGCCGTAGTCCCAGCCGCCGTCGGGCGCCAGGGAGCGCCCGTGGCCCCGCTGGTGCAGGAACACCGAGCCGCCGACCACCCCGGTGGCGAACGGCCGCGTGGAGGTGATGCTGCCCGCCAGCCCGTGCGCGTAGACCGTCACCGGCTCGCCCCGCCCGGTGGCGAACACCTCCAGCGGGCCCTCCGGCCCGTCCTCGAGGTGCGTCTGCGGGCCGGGCAGGCTCACCACAGGCGGCCGGGGGTCTGGGCGTTGGCCAGGATCCCCTCGATGCGCCGCTTGGTGTCGGCCAGGTAGACGCCCGCCACGGTGACCGCGATGAGGCCGAAGAGCGCCAGCGGCGGGAAGGTCGTCCACGACCCCAGCGCCACGAGGCTCCCCAGCACCCAGACCTGGTAGGCGCCCAGCAGGGTGCACAGACCAAGCACCACGGCCCAGAAGACCTTGGTGCGGGCGTCCGCGGCTGGGAAGGCGTCCACCCGGGTAGTGAGCACGTGCAGCAGCGCCCGCACCTCCACCACGAGCGCCACCACGGCGAGCACCGCCAGCACCCAGGTCTCGAACCGCAGGATGCTCAGCACGACCATGTCCATCAACGGGCCTCCTCGCCCACGATCCCGGTGGCCACGACCGAGCCGACGGCCCGTCCGTGCCCCATCACCTGCACCGCACCGATGCGGCCCAGGGCCTCGTTCTCCACGCCGGCGGCGCGGAGCAGCTCCACCGCCACCGGCCACAGCGCGCGCTCGGCACCGTCGGCGACCTTCACCGCCAGGCCCCGGCCGTCCGGCAGCCCGAGGGCCAGCACGGCCTCGGCGCCGTCCTTGGCGACCGCGCCGGGCAGCGCACGCATCAGCGCGGTGACCTCGCGATGGGTGCCGCCCACGTACTGGGGGTTCTCCCGCATCGCGTCGGCCACGGCCCGCTCTGGCCCCTCGGGGGCAGCCGCGATGCGCCCGAACGCCCGGGCCAGACCGGCCAGCGTCAGCGACATCACCGGGGCACCGCAGCCGTCCACCGCCACGTGCTCCACCGCATCGCCGGAGAGGTCCTCCACCGCCTGGCGGATGGTCACCTGCAGCGGGTGGGCCGCGTCCAGGTAGGTCTGCGTGCTCCACCCCGCGGCCACGCAGGCGGCGAGCATGCCGGCGTGCTTGCCGGAGCAGTTCTGCACCAGCGCGTCGGGGCCGTGGCCGGCGGCCAGCCAGTCGGCCCGGACCTGCTCGTCCCCCGGCAGGGTGGGCGTGTTCTGCAGGAAGGAGGCGTCCAGGCCCGCGGACGCCAGCATCTCCAGCACGGCCTCGCGGTGGAAGGCCTCGCCGGAGTGGCTCGCACAGGCCAGCGCGAGGTGGCGGCCCGAGAGCGCAGCCCCGGCGCGCAGCATGCCGACGGCCTGCATCGGCTTGTTGGCCGAGCGCGGGAACATCGGCACGTTCACCGGCCCGACGGCCCGCTCCACCCCTCCGTCCGACGCGGTGAGGACGGCCAGGCCGTGGTGCACGGACTCCACGAGGTCGCCCCGCACGACGTGGGCGACCACGGGGGCCTCAGCGAGGGGGCTGTGGTGCGAGTTGGGAGCGGTCACGCGGCGAGGGTAGTCCAGCCCGCACGCACGACGCGGCCCCGCCCGGTGGGGCGGGGCCGCGTCAGCGGGTCAGCGGATCGCTCAGACGCGGTCGCGGCCGTCGAGCTGGGCGTCGTCGGCGCCCTCGATCTCGACGCGCTCGCGGCGCAGGCGCTCGGTGACCTGACGGTTCTCGGTGACGACCTTCTTGTTCAGGCCGATCTCCTCCACCGCGTAGACCTCCTTGGAGACCACCGGGTGCTCCTCGACGAGGCGGACCTCGAGCTCGTCGTCGGCGAAGTCCCAGGCGCCCACCGGCTGGCCGTCGGTGATCTCACGACGCTCGATCTCCACGGACTCGCGCTCCAGCGGCACGGAGATGGTCTCGTCCTCCTCGACCACGAACTTGCGCAGGCGCACGGAGCCGGTCTCGCGACGCTCCTTGCCCACGTTCAGGCGCTCCTCGTGGCGGGTCACCGTGGTGCGCTCGCCGTCGACGGCCAGACCGCGGTCGGCGGTGCGCTCGCCGGCGTAGCCGGTGGAGGCGGCAGCCGTGGGCACGGCGGTGGTGGCGTCGGTGCCGCGGTCGGCGAAACCGGCAGCCTGGTCGGCCTCCAGGGCGCGCTCGCGCTCCACGTCGATCTCGGACTCCGAGCCATACTGGCGGTCGTAGTCGGCCTTGGCGGTGGCGTCGCCGGCGGCGAGGCCGGTGCCCGCAGCGGTGCCGGCAGCGGTGCCGGCGGCAGCGCCGTCCCAACGGCCGAAGTCGGCGCCGGTGTTGTCGCGCTCCACGTCGGCGGCCTCGACGCGGTCACCCGCGAAGCCGGCCTCGGTCTGGGTGGTGTCGCCGTCGAACTGCACGCCGTAGTAGCGGTACAGCTCCACCTCGTGCTCGGCGTCCAGGTGCTGGCCGGCCTCGATCTGCGGGGAGTCCTTCACCTTGTCCTTGGTGTAGGGCACCGAGAGGCCACCCTCGGCGATGGTGGCGTCGTCCAGCGGCACGAAGCTGTTGCCGCTGAACATGCCGGTGTTGACCGTGGCCCAGGCGGGCTGACCGGTCTGGTCGTCGAGGTAGATGTCCTCGATGGGCCCGACCTTCTCGTTGCCGGCGCCGAACAGGTCGCGGCCTCGCAGGTCCTCTAGCTGCTCCTTGCTGATCATTGCTGTACTCCTTCGGGCCCGAAGCGCGAGCCGTGTCCGTCTCAGGTCTCCCACCCGGGAGGACCGGGGGGTTCGGATCCACAGTATTTGCGAAAGGTCACGGAACCAACCGCAATCATGTGACCTATGTCACACAGGTGTCTCAGGGGCGCCGCCGGGCCGGGCGGCCACCGGGCGCCACCACCACCTCCTGGGCCGCGGCCGTCCCGTCGACGGTGAGCGGCTCCCCGGGGTCCACCGAACGCTTCACCACCGCGAGCCCGATGGGGCCCAGCTCGTGGTGGCGGGCCACGCTCGTGAGCCGGCCCACCACCCGGCCGGAGCCCGGCTCCCCGGCCACGGCCCCGGAGCGCACCTCGGCGCCCACGACCGGCAGCTCGTGCCCCGAGCCGTCGAGGTGCAGGAAGACCAGCCGCCGCGGTGGCTGGCCCAGGTTCTGCACCCGCGCCACCGTCTCCTGCCCGCGGTAGCAGCCCTTGCGCAGGTGCACCGCCGTACGGAGCCAGTCCAGCTCGTGCGGGATGGAGCGCTCGTCGACCTCGTCGGCCGCCGGTCGCCAGGCCGCCACCCGCAGGGCCTCCAGCGCCCACCGGCCGGCCAGCGGGCGGTCGCCCACCCAGGCCTCCACCTCGTCGGCGGGCAGCACCACCTCCCGCCACGCCCACCCCTCACCGGGGTGGCGCCCGAGCTCCGGCGCGGTACGCACCGCCGTCTCCCCGACCGGCCCGGGCCAGGGG
>NZ_KV824682.1:0-5939 GCF_001816045.1 Kytococcus sp. HMSC28H12 | reverse complement strand
CGGGGCCCACCGCCGCGCCGCACCGTCCACAGCAGGCGTGGTCCGCGGCTCCCACCGCCGCCCGAGCTGCCCGGGGTGGGTTCGGTTGTCCCGGGTCGACGCCGCCCACGACGTCATCCACCCCCGGCGAACCGGACCCACCCCGGATCAACCGGCGCCACCCCGCCTGACGCCCCCTCAGCGCAGCGCGGCCGGGTCCACCTCCCAGCCACCCGGCCCCACGGACCCGGCCTCGTACTCCTCCAACGGCACGTCGCCGACCGCCCACGCGCCGAGCACCTGGTCCATGAGCTCCCACGAGCGCACCGCCGTGTCCCCGCGCACCGTGAGCAGCGGGTCCCCGTCGAGGATGCCGGCGAGCACCTCCCCGTAGGGCAGCAGGTCCGGGGCGCCCACGGTGGTCGTGAGCACCTTCTGCTCGATGCGGGCGGGGTCCGTGGCGTTCATCGTCAGGTGCAGCTCCACCGGGCCCGGCTTGAGGCTCACCACCAGCTGGTCGGGCCCCTGCTGCCCGTGCAGCCCGTCGGGCACGTGCCGCACGTCGCGGAAGGTGATGCGCACCTCCTTGCGCTTCCTCCCCAGGGCCTTGCCGCTGCGCAGCACGAAGGGCACGCCGGCCCACCGGTTGGTCCGCACCTCCACCACCACCTGCGCCAGGGTCTCGGTGTCGCGTGCGGGGTCCACGCCCTCCTCGGCGGTGTAGTCCGGCACCTCCCGGTCACCGACCCGCCCCGCGGTGTACCGGGCCCGACGGGAGGCGCGGGCGGGGTCGTCGCCCCACAGGTGCGTGGCCCGGACGACGTGCTCCTTGAGGTCGCGCAGCTCGTCGGCGTCGATGCGGGCGGGCGGCTCCATGGCCACGATGGCGAGTACCTGCAGCAGGTGGCTCTGCAGCATGTCGCGCAGCGCGCCGGCCTTGTCGTAGTAGCCGGCACGGCCCTCCAGGGCGAGGTCCTCGTCGTAGGTGATCTCCACCATCGCGATGTCCTCCAGCACGAGCACCGACAGGATGGCGGGCGTCTCACGGTTGGCCATGGCCCCAGGTCGCCCAGCGGCAGCGCGATGTGGGCGCTGTCCATCAGGTGTCTGCCCGCCCGCTCACGGCCGGGGCTGGGCGGATCCCGACCCCAGCACCTCCGAGAGCGCCACCAGCCCGGACTGCGCCCCGATGGCCACGAGCACGTCCCCGCCCCGCAGCTCCTGCCCGGGGGTGGGCGCGGTCACCACGGACTCGCCGCGCACCAGGGCCACCACGGAGCATCCCGTGAGGGTGCGGGCCCGCGTGTCGCCCAGGGTGGCGCCGTCGTAACGGCTGCCGGGCTCCACCACGAGGCGGGCGGACTCCAGCCCGGGCACCTCGGCGGAGAGGTCGATGAAGTGCTTGGCCACCCGGGTGGTGCCCAGCATGTCGGCCACCGCGTCGGACTCCTCGAGGGTGAGGTGCAGGCTGTCCTGGGCCCGGTCGGGGTCCTCGCGGGAGAAGGCGCACAGGTCGGCCACGCCGTCCCGGTGCACCACCACCACGAGCGTCCGGCCGGCGCGGTGGTCAGCTCGTAGCGGACCCCCACCCCGGGCAGCACCGACTCCTTGACCTGTGCCCTTCTGCCATGGCTCAAGTGTCCCGCAGGCGGTGGCGCAGCTCGCGGGCGGGCACCGGCCCGTCGATGCGGTGCACGGTCACCCCGTCGCGCACCACCACGACGGTGGGCACGGTGTGCACGGACCACGCGGTGGCCAGCAGCGGCACCTCCTGGGTGTCCACGAGGGCGAACACGCGCTCGGTGCTGTCGGCCGCGGCGGACCCGCCCAGCTCGGCGGCCACCTGCGTGAACACCGGCTCGAAGACCGAGCAGCTGCCGCACCACGAGCCGGTGAAGCAGACCACCACGGCCCGCCCCGGGACGGCGAGGAGACCTGCGAGGTCCTCCACCCGACCCAGCCGGCGGACCGGGTCCGGCCGGGTCACGCAGAGCGCGCGAGGTCGGCCGGCGTGACGACCTCCTCACCGGTCACCTCGATGACGCCGAACTCCTCGCCCTGCGGTCCCCTCATGAGCGCTTGAGCGGGCGACTGGCTGCCGTGGGGCGGCCTCGCCACGACGGCCCCGGCGGCGGTGGCGCGCTCGAGCCAGGCGGGCAGGTCCTCCACGCCGAACCAGACCGCCCAGTGGCTGGGGACCGAGGGCGGGATCAAGGCCTCGGGCACCACGCCCACCACCTCGCTGCCCCCCACCGTGCCGCTCACGTAGGACTCGTCGCCGCCCCGTCTGAGGTCCAGTCGAGGTCGAGTACCGCGGCGTAGAAGTCGTGCTGCGTGCGGAAGCGCCGGGTGTGGAGCTCGTGCCACACCACGGTGCCCACGCCGCCCATGGAGCGGTAGCCGGGGCTCCGCCGCGCCTCCCACAGGCCGAACGCGGTGCCCTTGGGGTCCACCGCGCAGCACAGGCGGCAGGCGTCCACGAGGTCCACGGGGTCGTAGAACACGGTCCCACCCAGTCGCGTGGTGGCTGCCACGGCGCGGTCCACGTCGGTGCACGAGAAGTAGGTGAGCCAGCCGGAGGGAGGCACCACGTCACCGGTCGCCTTGGGGCCGATGCCGGCCACCGGTCGGCCGTCCTGCCAGGCGATGTGGAACTCGTGGCCCTCACCGGTGAGCCGCTCCTGCTCGATCTCCCACCCGAAGACCGCGCGGTAGAAGTCCACGGCCGCCGGCACGTCGTCCACCTGGCAGTCCACCCAGCAGGGCACACCGGTGGGCCACGGCTGTTCAACAATCGTCATGGTCCAAGAGTGCCTTCCCCGGGCGCCGGATTCCAGTCCCCACAGGGACCCACACGGGTAATCAGCGGTTCTCCGCCAAATATTCATCACCTGCGTACCGGGTGCCTGCCCCCACCGCCGAAGCCCCTCGGTCACCAGCCCCGCTCGCGCCACTGACCGAGCTGTGGGCGCTCGGCCCCGAGCGTGGTGGGGTCACCGTGCCCGGGGTGCACGTGCGCCGCGTCGTCGAAGCGCCCGAAGAGCCGCTCGGTCACGTCGTCCAGCAACTGCTCGAAGTCCTGCGACGACCACGTCCTGCCCACTCCCCCGGGGAAGAGCGAGTCGCCGGTGAACAGGTGCACCTCGTTGCCGTCGCGCAGCACCAGGGCCACCGACCCGGGGGTGTGGCCGCGCAGCGCCACCACCTCCAGCGCCAGGTCCTCGACCTCCAGCACCTCGCCGTGGGCCAAGGAGCGCACCGTGCCGGCGGGCAGGCCGGCCTCCTCCTCGATGGCGGCCGCGTCCTCCACGCCGCCGTGGGCCACCACACCGTCCCCACCGGCCAGCTCCGCCAGGGCCCGCACGTGGTCCCAGTGGCGGTGCGTGGTCACCACGGCGCGCAGGTCCGGCGCGCGGTCACCGGCGGCCTCGGCCAGCAGCCCGCGCAGGGCGGGGGCGTCGTCCGCGGCGTCCACGAGCACCTGCGCCCCGGTGGCCCGGGAGGTGAGGACGTAGCAGCGGTTGTCCATCTCGGAGACGCTCGTGCGGTGGACGGTCACGGTGGGCAGGTCGACGATGCGCATGCCCCCAGTGTGACGCGACGTGGTCGGCCTGCGAGAGACTGCAGTCATGGCTGACATCCTCATCATCGGCGGACACGGCAAGATCGCGCTCCAGGCGGCCGCCCTGCTGGCCGAGCGGGGCGACGAGGTCACGAGCGTGGTCCGCAACCCGGACCACGCGGCGGACGTGCGCGCCACCGGCGCCACGCCCCTGGTCCTCGACGTGGAGCACGCCCAGCACACCGAGCTCGTCCGCGCGATGCGGGGCCGGGACGCCGTGGTCTGGTCCGCCGGGGCCGGTGGCGGCGACCTCGCCCGCACCTACGCCGTGGACCAGCGGGCCGCCATCGCCTCCATGCGGGCCGCCCGCGACGCCGGCGTGCCCCGCTACGTCATGGTGAGCTTCTTCGGCTCGGCCCTGGACCACCCGCTGCCCTACGACGAGGGTTTCTTCCACTACGCCCAGGCCAAGGCCGTGGCCGACGCCCACCTGCGCGGCACTTCGCTGGCCTGGACGATCCTCGCCCCCAGCCGCCTCACCGACGAGCCCGGCACCGGCCGCATCGAGGTGGGTGCGCAGCAGCCTTCCCAGGTCCCGCGGGCGGACGTGGCCGCCACCATCGCGCACGTGCTGGGCGAGGGGTCCCGGGCCTCCCTGCACCGCACCCTCACGATGAACACCGGTGACACCCCCATCGCCGAGGCGATCGCATGAGCACCCCGGCCACCCCACGCACCGCGCCCGGTGGCCGCGTGCCGCTCTCGGTGCTCGACCTCGTGCCCCGCTCTGAGGGCATGACCCCGGCCGATGCCATCGAGGCCTCGCGCTCCTACGCCGCCCGGCTGGACGCCCTGGGCTACCACCGCCTGTGGGTGGCCGAGCACCACAACACCACCACCTTCATGTCCTCGGCCACGGCCCTGCTCATCGCCCACCTGGGGGCGGGCACGCAGCGCATCCGCCTCGGTTCCGGCGGGGTGATGCTGCCCAACCACTCGCCGCTCATGGTGGCCGAGTACTACGGCACCCTGGCCACGCTCCTCCCCGGCCGCATCGACCTGGGGCTGGGCCGCGCGCCGGGCACCGACCCGATGACGGCCTCCGCCCTGGCCCGCCGCTCGGCCGGGCTCGAGGACGTCGCCTCGGACGTCGCGATGCTGGCGCGCTGGCTGGGCGAGGAGCCGGACGCGGCCGTGGGTCAGGTGCGCGCGGTGCCCGGGGCCGGCACCCGGGTGCCGCTGTGGATGCTGGGCTCCTCCACCGGCGGTGCGGCCGTGGCCGCCGCCCTCGGTCTGCCGTTCAGCTTCGCGAGCCACTTCGCCCCGACCCAGCTGTCGGAGGCGATCGCGCTCTACCGCAGCCAGTTCCAGGCCGACGCCCCCACCGCCCAGGTGGACCGGCCGTACGTCATGGCCGGGGTCAACGCCCTCGTGGCCCCCACCACCGAGGAGGCCCGGTACCTGTTCACCACCTCCCAGCAGCTGGCCGCCGGCATCCGTTCCGGACGTCCGGCGCCGCTGCAGCCGCCGGTGGAGGACGTCACCCGCGTGGTGCCCGAGGAGCTCCTGCGGCTGGCCGACGGTCACGGCATCCGCATGGTGGGCGACCCCGCCACGGTGGTCGGGCAGCTCGAGGAGTTCGTGGAGCGCCACGACCTGGACGAAGTCATCACCACCACCTACACGCACGACCCCGCCCTGCGGGTCCGCTCGGCGGAGCTCCTCGCCGAGGCGTGGGGGCTCGAGGGCGCCTGACCCGCGGCACGGACGCACCACGGCCCGGCCCCCTGCGTGGGGACCGGGCCGTGGCGTCAGGTGGAGCCCCCGACAGGAGTCGAACCCGCGACCTGCTGTTTACAAGGCAGCTGCTCTACCAACTGAGCTACAGGGGCCTGTGGCGGCACAGTGTAGGCCGCACGTCCGCCGCTCCCCACACGGCCGAGGCCTCCCCCGGTGCACGGGGGAGGCCTCGGCGATCGGCCGCCGGGGCGGCCGTCACGGCATCAGACGGCGACGCCGTAGGACGACCAGAAGTAGCCGCGGTCGGTCCTCACCCAGCCGGAGGCCAGCTTGGTGCCCTTCACCGTGGTGCCGGCGCGGTACTGGCCCAGGATGGCGTGGGACAGGCCGGCGCCCGCGCGCACGTTGACGCCCTGGGTGATGCGGAAGGTGGTGGCACCGG
Source organism: Kytococcus sp. HMSC28H12 (assembly GCF_001816045.1). Lineage (NCBI taxonomy): Bacteria > Bacillati > Actinomycetota > Actinomycetes > Micrococcales > Kytococcaceae > Kytococcus > Kytococcus sp. HMSC28H12. The sequence goes on along the minus strand of NZ_KV824682.1, from coordinate 216 downwards.
GGGTGTCCGCCACATCGGGGGTACCGAAGGAGTGCCAGAAGTACTTGCCCTCGGTGGTCTTCACCCAGCCGGAGGCCAGCTTGGTGCCGGTGACCTTGGTGCCCGGGTACAGCTTGCCCACGGCCTGGTAGGAGGTGCCCGGGCCGGTGCGGTAGTTCACCCGGTCGGTGATGGTCCAGTCCTGGGTGGGGGTGGTGGGCGGGGTCGGCGGGGTGG